>CAZXJC010000058.1:0-3849 GCA_964640885.1 uncultured Pirellulaceae bacterium
CGGGGGCTGCCGATGATCGCCGGCCTTCACGACCAACCGGAGGACCGGCTACGTCGACCGCTTGGCTCGCTTCAATCGTGAGTTGACGTGGGGCAACCAGGCTGGCGATTTCCGCATCCCCAAATTCTTTCAGCAGTCCCCATACGTTACGATAGATCGGTTCCCGCCAGATTCCCTCGCGTTGTTCAAAGTAACCGGACACCAACGTGGAATGAATCCGGCGATCCAGGGCCGAGGTATAAAAGGCCAACAAGCCTCCTTCTCCCACTCCTGCCAGCCCCACTGGAAGCTGGGCTGTTTTTCCCTGGCCCTTGGTTGATTCGGAAGTCGCCAGTTGTTCGAGCAGGTCGACAGCTGCCCTGATTTTCTGAACCTCGTAACCAATCACGTGACGTCCTAGTTGGAAGGATTGGCGATACAGAAATTCTCGGTGAGGTTGATTCGTAAAACCAACTGCCGGATGACCGGAGAACGAATCCTCGCGACTGATCAACGTGGGTACTACGACCAGGCATCCCTGGCCGGCAAGCCGCTGGGCCAGTTGCAGGACTGGCGGTAGTTCATTCGTAAGGCCACTGAACATTTCCGGGGTCCAGTCCGCATCAGGTACCGCCACCACGTAAGCCCTTGGCTTGGCTGGCTTGAGCAATAACCCTTCCGCGGTAACTCCTTTGAGAACTGACCACCGCACAGCATGAAATGTGGTGCTTGGCGTCGAAGCCAACAGTGAATCTTGCTCGATCGTTGCCAGGCGTTCGAAGTGAAATCGACCAGGAGCATCGGCAGGCAACCGAGCGTCTTCAGCACCCAGGATCGCCGCCAGGCGGGCGCGGTTCTGACGGACGCTTTGTTCGTATGCTGGCACGCTGGAATAAACTCGCTTCCAGTGTGTCTTTCGAGATTGTGGGGATCGCTCGAGTGCTTTCAGGCAGAACTGCTGGATCCCCTTAACCATGAGGACATCAAGCGGCTCCTCGTTCTCCAGCCGCTTGGTATTTGGCAAGATCGTGTCAGCCGTGTAAGTAAGATTCGTGGGGAGAAGTAGACCGAGAACGATCAAGGGATGGTACCACCAGGGGGCGGTGTTTTTCTTCATGAAGGTTCTCCCTACCATTCCCGATCTCTCCGTAGCGGCCGTTAGCCTCGCCCTTGCTGGTTCATTACTACTCGTTCTCTGACGGTGCGGGATCAGGGGTCTCTGGGCCGGTCTCAGTCGCACCCCCTTGCGAACGCTTGGAGAGTCCCCGACCGAGGAGAAACAATCCCACCAGCAAGAGAAAAGCGGACGAGCCCACCAGGTTCCATGATTTTTCGTATGGTCCAGGTCGAGATTCTGAGCCTAGGTTTAAAAAAAGAACGATTGCCGCAGATGCAAAAGTGAAGAATAGAATGGCACTGGTAATATCTGACTTTGCCGTCGGGCGCGGATAAACTTTGGCGACCTTGATGTACCGGACAAGAATGTCAGCCAGTACGAGCAAGCCTCCGAGGACCAGGAGAGAGACCCAAGAAAGCAACTCGCCGCTCTGAAGAAGTTCTGCTGTGCCAAAGATAACGGCTATAAGCACAATGATCATCCCCAAGATGATCACCGCAGCCCTATTCCTCTGCTCTTTGGTTGGTAGTGAATTGGTTGCCATGAAGCCAAATTCTGTCAAAAGATGAAACTACCAGGATATCTCACCCTTTAAGATTGCAATCGGCTCCTGGAGCCGGCCAGCAATCAGCCAGGTTTTCTCGATAAAACTCTCCTGCACAGCCCCCATCTTCGCCCTTGTCGGCGGAGCCTGCAAGTCTTTTGGCAGGAAAGCAGCTGGCGGCGGTACGGTATGTTAGCATTCTGGTTGCTGACGCTTGTCGCCCCACGCGGATGCTGTTACGGTCTAGCAGACGAACCCCGATCACGTCGGGGGCCACATGACAACTGAATGAACAAAGGAATAATCACATGAGCGATCGAATCATTATGCGCACAGGGGAGTCTCTTGTTGCTGGCGGCCCCCCATTCACGGCTGCGGAACCAGAGGTTGTTATCGGTGAGTTGGATGGGCCGGTTGGCACCGCGATTGCAACGCTAACCGGTGACCAGGCCGTCGGACATTCCAAAGTCTTCGCAATTCTCGATACGGACATTCAGGTTCGGCCAGTGACGCTAATGGTGAGCAAGGTTACGGTCAAGAAGAGCGCCTACACCAACATTTTAATGGGTACTGTGCAGGCCGCGATTGCCAACGGTGTACTCGACGCGGTCCGCGCTGGCGATATCCCACAAGAGAAAGCAAATGACCTGGGTATCGTCTGTTCGGTGTGGCTTAACCCTGGCGCCGCAACCGACGAGAACCTCGACCACAAAGCGCTCTTTGAGATCCACCGCAAAGCGATGGCCCAGGCAATCCATAAGGCGATGTGCAACGAGCCTTCGATCGAATGGCTGCTAGAAAACCAGGACAAAATCACCCACAAGTACTATCAACGCGGGTTGGACGGCGAACTGTAGTTTAATTCAGCGACCGCACGACCTCCCGGCATATATCCCGCACGCTTGAATAAGGCAGCGTGGGATTAAGCGGCATGATGGTTCTCAAATACGCCCCGGTCCGGTCAAAGACACGCACTTCCCCCACGCCTCCGACTCTCTTGGGTTCGCAGAGCACAAAGAGTTCGCCGTTCTGTTCATCAATCGTTAGGTACCAGATGATCCCACAGGCATGCCTTGTATCTGTTAAGTTTCCGCAGATCAGAACTAGCGGTCTACGAACCGTTGTTTGACCTGGTCGTGGAAGGCCGTAGCTAGGGCTGAACCGGTGGCTTCGACGCTTTCAGGTAAGCCACCAGGTCCGCGATCTCTGCCGGTTTCAATACTTTCTCAATCCCTTCCGGCATCAAGGAGACGTTCGAGTACCTGGCCTGTTCGATTTCTCGATAGGCAACCGATTTCACGACTCCCTCTCCAGACGAGAGAAACATCTGATCGACTGTTTCCTTCACGAGCAGTCCAGTGAACACTTTCCCATCCTTCGTCCGGACATTCACTACTTCGTGGTAACGAGCAATCGATGCACTTGGAAAAACAATTGCCTCCAGCAGATCCCGCTCGCTACGAATTGCTCCAATCCAAGTCAAATCCGGGCCCAAGCGAACGCCTTTCCCACCCTTGAGATGACAGGTGGTGCACTTGGAGCGATCTCGATTGTTAAACAACTTTGCTCCGCGTTGCGCGTTGCCGTTTGGCAGGAACGCTGCCAGCTCAACAAGGCGTTGTTTCTGTCGAGCGATCTTATCGGGATTCGGCTTCATGGCTTCCGCCAACTGGATTTCAGGAAAGACTCCTGGTGCAACATTTCGTCGCTCCGTCTCTCGCATACGCCGCAGCTGTTTGCTCAGCGGATGCCCTGTCGGCAGGCTGCGAACAGCCCCAATTTCAAAGAGTGCATAGGTGGTCGAGTGTTTTAGGAATGGGTCGATTTCGCTGGACCATGAATCCAATAGTGGCTGGACTGCTTCACTGGCACCGATCCGGCCCAGCGCCATCGCCGACAAGCGACGCAGTTGCGGATCCTCATCAGACAACAGTTCCAAGAGTTGCTGCAAGGCCTCCTGATCCCGCCTCAGTGCCACGCTGTGGATCGCTGCCACACGAACGTCCGAGTTTTCTGCTCCCAGGAATTCTCGCACTGCTCGGCGCGCGTGCTGACCTGGAATCCGGTGCAACGACCAAACCGCAGGAATGCGAGCACTGGCCTTACGCAGAGTATCGATATTGCTTTCCCTGGCCAGTGCGGCAACAGCCCGTTTGACAACCGCTGGCCGCTGATCAGAAAGCCAACCAACACGAGGTTGCTTCCAATC
>CAZXJC010000059.1:0-2558 GCA_964640885.1 uncultured Pirellulaceae bacterium
CCGGCCGTCAACGGCACGCCGATGAGGCCCAAGCCTCCCACGACCCAAGCAAACATCGTCACCGGCATCCGACGCCCCGCCCCTCGCAAATCGCTCAACTGAGTTGAACCCAGTCGATAGACGAGACAAGCCATTGCCAAGAAGAGCCCACCCTTAATGAGGGCATGGTTAAACATGTGGACGATACCGCCAGTCAGTCCGTTAACCGAGGCGAAACTGATTCCCAGCACCATGTATCCCACCTGGGCGTTACTCGAATACGCCAACAAACGCTTAACGTTCGTTTGAAAAATTGCGGCGGTCGAAGCCGCTACGATTCCAACCAGCGACAAGACCATTAACCCCGTATCGAGTGGCATCCTAGTAAAGGCAAACTCTGTTCCAAAAATGGTAAACACAAACCGCAGCAATACGTAGATTGAGACCTTAGTTGCCGTCGCCGCGATGAAGGCCGTGACCACGGAAGGAGCAAACGTGTAGGCATTTGGCAGCCACATATGCAGCGGGAAAAGAGCCATCTTCAAGCTAATTCCGACCGACAAAAAGGCAAAGGCGACCAGGATCGTACGAGTCTCCATCACGACCCGCGTCTCCTCACCAATCTTGATACTTCCCTGCAACCTGACCGCCATGTCGGCCATATTGAGCGTGCCGGTCATCATATAAAGCAAGCCGATACCAATCAGGATAAAGGTGGCACCAATAGTCCCCATCACCAGGTATTGGAACGAAGCAGTCAGCGCCTGGCGCGACCGTCCCAGGCTGATAAGGGCGTAAGCCGACAGAGAAGAAATTTCCAGAAAGACAAACAGGTTAAAGACGTCACCAGTAATGACGATCCCCAGCAAACCGGTCAGGCAAAGTAGATATTCGGTATAGAACAAGTAATGCAAGCTGGTGGGGATCTCTTTCTCTATACTCAGCGGCGCAAAGGTCAAGACCATGGCACCGATGCCTGAAACAAAAACCATCACAAAGGCACTGAGCATATCGACCTGGTAAGCGATCCCCCAGGGAGCTACCCAGCCGCCGAGGGCATAGGACTGCACGCCATGACGGAGCACCTCCATGAGCAGCATGACGGTCATCGCAAACGTGCCCCAGCAGACAGCGAGGGCAATCCCTAACGCTAGCTTCCGTTGACGGACTAGCACGCACAAGGGTGCCGCCATCAGGGGAATAATAATCGGCAATACAGGAAGGTGAGTCAGCATTGAGACTCCTGATCCGCGGCCAGAATCTCATCTTCCTCGACTGTTCCATACGCCTCCCGAATGCGAACGATCAGGGCCAGGGCCAAGCTGGTCGTAGCAACCCCCACCACGATCGCCGTAAGCATCAGTACGCTGGGAAGGGGATTAGAAAAGACCTCAAATTTCTCGGCCGGCCCCGTTTGGAATTTATGGGCCGGTTTAATCGGGGTGGTACCCCCCTGGACCTTGCCCATCGTGATGTAGAGCAGGAAGACCGAGATTTGAAAAATGTTGAGCCCGACCACCTTCTTCACCAAGTTGCTCGAGGAGACAACGATATAAAACCCAATCATCATCAGGCAAATCACTACCCAGTAGTTGTAGAGGCCGAGGACCTGGCTCATAGCACACGCTCCCGGCTGGCAAAGGAAAAGAAAACCAAGACCATCACCGCGGCCACCGTCAATCCAACACCCAGTTCGACCACCAGGATCCCCAGGTGTTGCCCCTGCGGGAAAAAACCGTGATGTTCTGCATGCCCGGCAGATTCTTGGTTCGCGTCCGGCTGCTCGTCATGATGAACCTCATGGTCGACGTGTTGTCCATGTGTCGCTTGCAACGCACTGTAGTCCAAAAACGTACCACCATTGAGCATCGCCACCACGCCGGTGCCGGCATACAGCAGTACGCCCAGGGCCGCTAGTGTCTCCATTGTTAGCGGAGGGGCAACGCGGCGGGCTGCATTCACTCCGAAAATAAGGCCATAGAGAATCAACCCGGCCGCAAAAATAACCCCCGCTTGAAAACCACCGCCAGGCCCGTAGTCACCATGGAATTGAACGTAAAGCGCAAAGAGCAGAATGTAAGGAATCAGTAACTTGGCGACGATGCGGAGGATTGATTGTTCCCTCATGCCGACACCTCCTCGACCCGTTGTCGACGTCGCCCACGCAACAGTAGCAGCACACCGATACCAGCCGTGAAAATCACTACGGTCTCGCCGAGCGTATCATAGCCACGGTAGCTGGCCAGCACGGCCGTCACGATGTTCGGTACATCGACCTTCGAGACGCTCGTCGGCTCGTTAACCTCCACCGCGACTTCCAGACCCTCTGCCGCCTTTGAAAGACCAACCTTTACCTCGGTCTTCCCATGATGAACATGTGGAACACTGTCCGCCAGATATTCCGGCGCCACGTGCTGGTGAACCGGCGCCCGCGGGTCACCGTACCGAGGCATATCAAATGTTCCATAAATCAGGGCAGCCCCGGTCGCAACAACGACTGCCAGCGGGACCAGGTTCCGTCCGTTCGGCTCCTTTGCCTTCCGACTCGTCAGTGCCAGTGTCCCCAGCATCAGGAAAGT
>CAZXJC010000060.1:0-4245 GCA_964640885.1 uncultured Pirellulaceae bacterium
ATTTTTGTCGTATTCCAACTCTTGCGCGGCTTTATCCAACAACGGATTGCCATAGGATTTGACTTTCTGCTGATCCTCGTCGGATCTTCGCCTGGCCTGTACCTGCTCAACAACTTCCTTCGTTTGCAGGTCCAATCCGCATTCGACGCAGAAAACGGCATGGCCAGCCATCACAGCATTGCAGTTGGGGCACCGCTTGCCACCTGTAGGAGTCGATTCAACACCCATGTCATCCAGCAGGCTCCCAATAACATCTTTACCAGCAGTTGGCTGTCTGGCAGATGGTTGCTGGTTGGCTGCAGGAATTGCCAGGGGATTGCCGCACTTTGGACAGCGGACTTTTTTGCCAGCTAGTTTGTCCGGTGCTTGGAAGCCCTGTCCGCATTGACATGAGATTTTGATAGGCATGACGGTGGCAGGTTTCTAGGAAAGATGTAGAGGGAAAAAGAAGACAAAAGGCCCAGTATTTTAGGCTCGACCACATTGTGCCGATCTGACGTGACTGAGACAATGGCGGTTGCCCTAGCTTAGCTTCCCAAGAGAGCCTGTCAAATTGGCAGCAGGCGATCTGGGCATTCGGACGTGGGCTGCCATGCTGACGGCTCTCTAACAATCAGCTTGGCTGCTCATTTGCCATATATGGTGTTTTTTTAGCGTTTTAGGGGAAAATTGACCAGTTTGGCGCGCCACTTGCCAAGAACTAGACGGTTACGTGCCAATAATGTGCAATTTTGACAGCTGCCAGCCTGTTGGGGTTTTCCCTCTTGCTGGTGGCGATTAGACGACACGATTGAGTGATTTACCAACTTGGAGAGGATGATTACCGATGGGGACAGCGACCAAAAAGAAATCTACGCGGCGAATTAAACTGCAGCCCTTGGGTGACCGTGTAGTAGTAGAGCGAGAGGCATCTGAAGAAGTAACAGCTGGCGGCATTGTGTTGCCTGACAGTGCCAAGGATAAACCGGCCCGCGGTACGATCGTGAGTGTCGGCGACGGACGTTTACTGGAAGATGGTACACGCGGACAGATCCAGGTTGCCGTTGGTGACCGGGTTATTTTCAACAGCTATGCTGGTGAGTCATTCCAGGTTGACGACGATGAGTTTTTGTTGATGCGAGAAGATGACATTCTGGCTGTTATCGAGTAACGGTAATAGTTTTCAACCGGTCTGTAGGGCACTGATCGAGATCGAGTCAGCACCTGCGAACGGCCAACATTGAGTTTATACAAGGGAAAACAGGAGAAGCAATCTGATGGCGAAAATCATTGCCTTTGACCAAGAAGCTCGAGAGGCCATTCGGCGTGGAATCTCCAAGTTAGCGCGTGCCGTCAAGGTGACGCTCGGACCAAAAGGACGAAACGTAATTCTTCAGAAGAGTTTCGGTTCGCCGACCGTGACAAAGGATGGTGTAACGGTCGCCAAGGAAATTGAGCTGGAAGACGTCTATGAAAATATGGGCGCCCAGATGGTTCGTGAAGTAGCCAGCAAGACCAGTGACGTTGCCGGCGATGGAACTACGACTGCGACGGTCATGGCCGAAGCGATTTTCAATGAAGGCCTCAAGGCTGTGGTTGCTGGTGTTAATCCCGTGCAGATGAAGCAGGGTATCGAACGAGCCGTGGAAGACGTGGTTGCGAAGCTTGAATCGATGTCGATCAAGATCAAGACAACCGACGAAATGGCCAGCGTGGCAACCATCGCTGCTAATAATGATACCGAGATTGGCGAATTGCTCGCCAACGCCATGAGCAAGGTCGGTAAGGATGGTGTCATCACGGTAGATGAAGGCAAGAGCCTTAGTACGGATGTCGAATGGGTTGAAGGGATGCAATTCGATCGGGGCTATTTGTCCCCTTACTTCGTCACCGATCCAAATTCAATGGAAGCGGTTCTGGAAGATGCTTACGTACTGGTTTTCGAGAAGAAGATTACCAATATCAAGGACTTGGTGCCGTTGCTGGAAGCTGTCGTGAAACAGGGGAAACCATTGTTGATCGTGGCTGAAGATGTCGAGGGTGAAGCCCTGGCAACGCTCGTCATTAACCGCTTGCGTGGCACCTTCCAGTGCTGTGCTGTAAAAGCCCCCGGTTATGGGGACCGTCGCAAAGCGATGCTGGAAGATATTGCCATTCTCACCGGTGGTACAGCCGTCTTTGAAACGTTGGGAATCAGCTTGGAATCGCTCCCACTAACCGATTTGGGAAGAGCCAAGAAGGTCATTATCGATAAAGATAATACGACACTTATCGAAGGTGGTGGCAAGAGTAGTGAGATTAAGGCACGTATTGATCAACTGAGGCGAGAAATTGAGAACTCGACGAGTGATTATGACCGTGAGAAACTCGAAGAACGACTGGCCAAACTGGCCGGTGGTGTCGCCAAGGTGAATGTTGGTGCAGCCACGGAAAGTGAAATGAAAGAAAAGAAAGCACGCGTTGAGGATGCCTTGCATGCGACGCGAGCAGCAGTTGCCGAGGGTATTCTTCCCGGTGGTGGCGTTGCTATGCTAAGAGCCAGTTCTCAAGTGCGTCCTCCCAAGGGTCTCTCGCAAGATGAGAAGATCGGGTACGAGATTGTCTTGCGTGCTGCCCGAGCTCCACTAACGATGATCTCGCAGAACGCAGGTCAGGATGGTGGCATCGTCTGCGAAAAAGTGCTTACCGAAAAAGGGAACTATGGCTATAACGCGTTGACCGATACCTACGAAGATCTCGTTGCAGCGGGAGTCATCGATCCCACACGTGTTACGCGTACTGCCTTGAACAATTCGGCCAGCGTGGCCACCTTATTGTTAACCAGCGATGCGTTGGTAGCAGAAAAGCCGAAGGATGACAAAGGGAAAGGTCACGGCGGCGATTACGACATGTATTGATCCTCTGACGATGACTGTTAATAGTCATCGTGATCAAGATTATCATTACCCCGAATGCCCTGTCATTTGACGGGATTTGCGGGACGAACAGGCCTGGGATGTTGGTAGACATCTCGGGCCTGAATTGTTTCTTGGGCGCTATGCTAGCACCCCCTCGGTCGGGAGGAGAAGTTTTTCTTTGTTGGTAGAAATGGCCTTGACGCCTGATCGGCTACCCAGTATTTATCCGTCCCTCATCTGAAAACTCATCCTTACCAAATCCATTCCCACCCCCGGTGATGACACTTCGTTAAAGGCGGTTTTACCGCAGTTTCATTTGACGACAGGCTCATCCCAATCAGATCTCAAATTTAAGTAGAAGTTAGTTTTGTTTATCCAATGGAAAATACTTCCATTTCCATCTGCTGCATCACGAAGAAGGAGTAGCGCGTTGAGAGCGTCTTGGAAACACCGATTAGTTGGTTGCGTAGCTCTAACGGTTATGATCGCGACTTGTCACACGATTCAAGCCACTTCTCCAGTGCTGGACTTGGTCCGATTCAGTTCGATCCAGGTTGGCCAGGCTGATTCACCGGTTGTCGTCAACCGACGAGAGGCTGGTAAATGGTTAGCCTATGCGCGGCAAGCGATGGAGCAGGGTAATTTTCCCCTGGCGGAAGATTACTTGCAGAGAGCTCAGCGCTTAAACCCCCAGTACGATCGTTTGACATCCCGCTTTGAAGACACGCCGACAAAAGTTGCTGCTGATTTGGCCAACATGCGTAATGGGACGAGGACCAATGGGGCTCCTGCCCGTGCGACGGCAGCTCAGCGTGCTGGAGTCAACCCACCGGCAGATCCTTACTCAACAGGAAGTCAGCAGGCGACACTGGAACGACTGGCAGACCAGTCGAAAGCTCAGGCGGTTTCCGCTTTACAGAAGGGTCGCTCCGCATTGCAGGCGGGTGATCTTCCTGGTGCGATCGGTTGGTATCAAAGTGCAGTTGGTGCGGGAGCAAAATTCGCGATCAACGAGTATCAACCATTTCACTTGGCCCAAGAGTTGCAGAAAGCCGGTGTTGATCCCAAGCAATTGACGGCTCCGGTCTTGCGCTCACCAAGAACGGTAAATCCGGAAAAATTGCCAGCCATGCCAGCGGCCCGGGTCCAGGCCATTGGTGGTGCCACGGCTACCGGTTCGAATAACAATGCCTTCCGTGCTTCGTTGGTCAGTAACCCTGAGCAACTGGCTGCTGGGCAAGACGCCAATGCGGCTTCTCGGGCTGAACAAGGGCGTATGCTCTGGACGGCACGACGATTCCTGGCCCAAGGGAAGATCGATCAGGCTACGGAGTGGGTGCAAAAAGCTAAGGAAATGAGAATTGCCAGT
>CAZXJC010000061.1:0-3594 GCA_964640885.1 uncultured Pirellulaceae bacterium
GCTTCGCGATTTGAAGATCGCTGACAATACGCTGTTCTGGTTTTGCAGTGACAATGGTGGTTTGCCCAAGATCACTCCGGAAACCGTTGGCGGCCTGCGAGGTTTCAAGGGAAGCCTCTACGAGGGCGGCCTGCGGGTACCTGCCATCATCGAATGGCCAACCGGTATTGATAAACCACGGACAACCAAATTCCCTTCCTGCACGATGGATATCTTTCCCACCATCGCCCAGGTCGTGGGGCTACCTGACTCGGTGATGCTGCAGCCGCAGGATGGCATCAGTCTAAAGGGGCTCTTGACTCGGGAGTTGGGGGAACGACAAAAACCGATTCCCTTTAGTTGTTTTGGAAATACGGCCCTGCTCGACAACAACTACAAGTTGTTACATGTCGGCAAACGGCGAGACGACGAGTCCAAGAGTTTCGAGCTATACAACCTGGCAGATGATCCCCGGGAAACAACGAACTTGATGCAAAAAAACCCGGCCGTCGCCAAACGGATGCAAGCAGCTATGAAAGCCTGGCAACAATCGATGCAAGCAAGCTTTGCTGGCAAAGATTATCCGGAAGGGAAGGTTAACGCTGGTGAACCTGAGCCACGCTTCTGGACAGCGGTGAAAGCTTACGAACCTTACTTCAAAGCCTGGCAAGAGAGACCTGAATACCGTTCGCGATTAAAACCCAAGCGGAAGGTTAAGTGAGCAGGTCACGAATTACTTTTCCCTGGTCGGTGATCGGTACAGGACGGTCGCCAGCGTAGAGATTCTTATTCGGATCAATCTGCATCGTTGCCAGGATAGTGGCAAACGCATCCGGAATTGAAACTGGTTTATCGACGATCTCCATGGCCAGTTCGTTGCTGGTCCCATAACCGCCACAATGGTTCAGACCACCACCGGCCAGCACCATGCTAAAGCACTTCGAGTAGTGTCCGCGCCCGCCGCCAGAGTCAAACTGGGCTGGACGTCCAAATTCCGAACTGATGATGATCAGTGTCTTGTCCAGCATCTTCCGGGACTCCAAGTCTCGAATCAGGGTACTTAACCCCCGGTCCAGTTCCTGGATCAACAGGTGCTGCTTGAGTTGTCCCTGGTTGTGCGTATCCCACCCGGTCCCATTACGAAAATTCATATTGTGGGAAACTTCGATAAACCGCACTCCGGACTCACAAAGCCGACGAGCCAGTAAGCAGCGTTGGCCAAATTCAGATCCGTAACTTTCGCGTAAATCTGCAGACTCGCTTTTCAGATCAAAGACTCTCATAAAGTTCGGTCCCGACAAACGCAGGCTTTCAGCCAGCGCAGCATCATAACCGCGAAACAAGCCGTCTTTCTTGAATCGTGACTTGCCGGTTGAACGCACGGACCCGAGCAGCTTTTCTCGCCGCTGTTGCCGCGCCGTATTCACCGCATCGGGTCGAGCCAATCCTGCTGGACCTGTCTTCAAATCGGTCAGGTAAACGTAACCAGCCTGCTGTCCCAGGAAGCCGGGACCGCGAGTCAAGTTCGGATAACCAATTAGCATGTAGGCTGGCACACCTTCTTGGGCTGCGCCCCGCCCATGTGCAACCATGGAACCGAGGGACGGATATTGCACCGTTCCACTAGTCGGTCGCCCGGTGTGCATGCGATTGGCTGCTGCGGCATGTTCATCAATTACGTTATGGTGAACAGTACGTAAGGCCGTAACACGGTCCATCACCTTCGCGGTTTCGGCAAGATGTTCGCACACCTGGATACCAGGCACTACGGTCTCAATTGAGCGATAATACGAACCGGCCTTCTTTGCCTTTGCATCTCCCATCGCCTTAGGATCAAACGTGTCGATATGCGCCATTCCCCCACCAAGCCAGATCATGATGCAGTGCTCGGCTTTTCCCATCGCCCCAGTGTTCGCTGGCGATTCGCTGGCCAGGGTCGGCAAGGCCAGCCCGGACGCTGCCATGGCTGTGGAAGCCTGCACAAAAGTACGGCGATTGAGTTTCTTGGTGGAGCTTGTTGTTGTCATCGTTGTTATCTCACCTGACAGATCAGGGAACCAGAATTAATTCAGGGTTATTCAATAAAGCCCAAACCGCATCTTCCATCCGTTCACGCCAGGCGGATTTGAGCAGTCGTGTTGGCGGGTCACCGCGCCGGGCAACTTTCTGCAACTCGATCTTAATCGAGTTAGCATCGGGACTGAGGTGGTTAGACCAGGAAACATAGCGATATCTTTTCGCATCCGTAGCCGGCGGTAGTTGGTCCTTGGGAACCACACGATCCGCATATCCTACAGACAATTCGGCAACAAATTGTTTCTTTTCGGCTGGAGTTGGTAAGCGAGTCAAGAGACTCAAGAACAGGTCGTCTACCAGAGCCTCCACTGAGATTGAATCCAGGGCCATCTTTGTAAGTCCACTTTCGACACTCAAACGCGTTCGCCATACACCGACAGTACCAATGGCCAGCACACCTGGCTGGATCAGGTTCGGCGCCTGTTCTCGCTCTGATTTCGGTTCAGGGCGAGCGTTTCGCCATCCAAACGCCTTGAGCACATCAGCCACAGCCTGTACACGGGGAATTGCCAGGCTGGGTCGATCCCGCTCGTTCCCCATCGTGGTGAACTCCCAGGCACGTTGAGGAACCCCAAAATGCAGAAAACGATTGGCACTGTATGTTCCCTCGATATCCAACGTCAATGGCTCCGTCTTCATCTGCTGGCCCACCGAGTGAAAGGCACTGTCTACGATTTGCTCAGCAGTCAAGCGGCGGCGATAAGGTCCCTGGAACGATGGCTGCACATCCGTGGGCAGGTCGATAGCTCTGCGCTGGTAAGCCTGGCTAGTAAAGATGGTACGAGCCAGTTCCTTGAGATCATAATCATGGCGAATCAGTTCGTCGGCCAGCAAAGCCAGCAATTGGGGATCAGTTGCCGGATTATCCTCCCAGTCATCAACTGGCGCAACCAGTCCCTGGCCCATCAATCGTGCCCAGAGGCGGTTAGCAATAACTTCTGCGAAGCGGCGGGAAGCGGTAATTTCAGCAGCCAGCCTCTCGCGGGTATCCCCTTTCCGAATCAACAAGTCCTCGGTAAGAGGTGCCTTGATCGTCTCGAAAGGCCATTCCGCTGCCAGCACGCTGCCGGGACGGAGCGTTGCCTCGATGAGAGGCGCTCGTTGCTGTTTTTCAAAGAAAGCTGCCGGTACCGTACTAGTGCTCGGCAACTTGATCTGCTGGCGATCCAGCATTGCTGCCACGTGAAACAAGTCACTCTGTTTCCAGCGATGGTACGGGGCATCGTGACAACGGGCACACTTCATGTTGACCCCAAGAAAGGCCGAAGCAACCACGTGAGCCTTAGCAGCCATCGGAACATCGTTCTCCGAAGCGATGGCAAACCCTGCCGTGCCGCCTCCCCAGGTGCTGCCTCGCATTAGGATCAACTCGGTCGCAAAGCGATCAATCGGTTTGTTATCGACCAGTGCTTCGTGAATCCACCAGCGAAATGGCCCCGTATTATTCAACTTAGGTTTAAGCAAGTTAGGATTCTCAGCCAACACATCTTGCCAGTACCCAACCCTGTTGTCAGCCCAGCGTCGATCCTGGAGCAATTG
>CAZXJC010000062.1:0-3062 GCA_964640885.1 uncultured Pirellulaceae bacterium
CGTTAAGCGGGCCTGTAACTTGGCATCATCCTGTTTTAGAACGAGTCCACCTTGCTTGTCCTTCCAGGCGGAGACCGCACTGTCTGACTGTGGATTTTCTGTTGTCGGGTCGGCGTCGAGGTCCGAGGCATCGAGCCAGAATCGCAGGCCTTCCAGGTCCTTGAGTTTTCCGACTGGTAAATTGACTTCAGCCGCAGTGAGTGGACGATTGAAGATGAGGATCTGGGATATCCGCCCGTTAAAGAAGGCGGTTTCGGGCTTACCCGTTCCATTGGTAGCCGCTCCCAGTGACAGGTAACCCGGTTTGGTGAGTCCGTTGTACCAGTGACCGCGATTACTGCCGGATAGTTTTCACTGATCGGTCGACAGTTGGCCATCGGAGTAATACTGCCAGTGTCCTTTGCTGGCGGTGATGACCGTAGTGTGTGGTTTGTGGTCGGTTACCTGGCGGCGGTCGAAGAAGTAGTCATTGCCAAAACTGCCTCCCAGGGATTGGATCCCGAAACCGGCTTGCAGTTTCAATTGCTTTTGAAGCTGGCTGGAAAGTACGGCCAGTTCTTGGCCGGCGCTGGCTGCCTGTGTTCTCAGTTGTGCTTCCTTCTTCTTGGCCCAGTCCGCTTCCCCTTTACGGAAAAAGGCGGCTGGTGTTGGTCCGCCAATTTGAAACCCGTCTCCCCGCAAGGGAGGTGGAATTTGGATGGTGGCAAAGAAGGCTTTCAGTCGATAAAAGTCTTCGGTGGGGATCGGATCGTACTTGTGATCATGACACTTAGCACATCCAACGGTAAGACCGAGAAAAACGCTGGCCACGGTCGATGTCATTTCGCTGAGCAGTTCATGGCGGGATTCGTCGCCCCGTGGTTCAGTGAAGGGTGCCAGTCGCAAGAACGTCATCGCTACCAGTGGTTCTGCGGCCACGTTCGGCAACTCCCCGGCGCCAAGAATATTCTGTAATTCGTCACCGGCTAACTGCTCTCGGATAAAGGCATCGTATGGTTTGTCGCGGTTGAATGAATCGATAACGTAGTCACGATAGCGCCAGACATGGGGCAGGTCCGGGTCACCTTCGTAGCCGGCCGTATCGGCGTAGCGAGCCAGGTCGAGCCAGTAACGTGCCCAGTGCTCGCCGTAGCGAGGATCCTTCAATAGTTGGTCAACCAGTTGGGAGTATGCTTGCGGGGAGTTGTTTTCCAGGAAGGCAGCCAGTTCCTGTGGCGAGGGAGGTAAACCGATCAGGTCCAGGTAGAGGCGGCGCACCAGGATTTGTTTTTCTGCCCGTTTTGCCGGTTGGAGACCTTGCTGCTGTAGTTTTTGCAGGATGAAAGCATCGATGTCGTTGGAAATCCAATCTGCTTTTTCGACCTGGGGAATCGCTGGCATGACGGCTTGCCGATAGGGCCAGTCTTGCTTCTGCGCCTGGGCATTGCTGCCTAGCAGGATGATGACCAGTAGGAATCTTATAGCGAGACGAAACATGACTTTCACCACTTTTAGTCCGACTCGACTTCGGCAAAGAGACTCAATTGAACCGCTGCATTGAGAGGCATTTCATTGATTCCCAGGGCAGTACGCGTGTGTCGGCCCCGTTCCCCGAAGACTGCAAAGATTAAATCACTGGCCCCGTTGAGTACCTGTGGCTGACCCTGGAAGCCAGCAGCACTGTGGACGTTACCTTCCAGTCGCACGATCTTGCTGATTTTCGACAAGTCTCCGCTGGCTGCTTTGAGTTGGGCAATAGCATTGATTGCACAGAGGCGGGCTGCTTCGTATCCCTCTTCTACTGACAGTTCCGCACCGCACTTACCCGCGTATTGAATTTCACCGTCGAGCCAGGGGAGCTGCCCCGATGTCATCAACAGACTGCCGGTCTGAATCCAGGGGACATAATTGGCGACCGCTGCCGGCGCTTCCGGAAGCGTGATCTCAAGATCCGCAAGTTTTTCTTCAGGGGTCATGGTGCTTTCCCGTAGTTGTGACGTGAAGCGGCTATCGGTCTATTATAAACAAAACACGTGGCTGAGCGACCGTTGCCAGGTACAAACGTGGATCAGGCGGCCTCAAAAGTTACCGGATCACCGGTCGCCGAGGACTTGCCCCTTAATCCACCGGCAAAGGATTCCACGGTGAATTTCTTTTTCCTATATAATAGATGGTTCCTAACGTTTTCCTGGGCATGTCATCTTGTTGAATGTAAGCAATGTTTAAGCCGCGGTCCAAATCATTTGCAGAGCCATTTCATCGCCGCTTATCTGTTGAGCATTTAGATGACCGACGGTTGCTGGCCGCCAACATCAATCTCATTGAGGCCTATTTGGTCGACGGTCAGTTCAACCAGATCACATCCCCCGTACTGGGTGAGAAAGTAGGTGTGCGAGCAGTCTTCGAGGCGGTCGATTTGCCAGCGGGTACCGAGTACCAGATTGACTTCACCATCGATGGGGTCACGTTAACCGGGCTGACTTTGAAAGGGAAAACGAATGGCACTTTCACTCAAAATAAGACTGGCTGGTATGCTACGCCAGGCGAGCATACGGTCGTCGTAAAAGTTGACGGTGAGGAAGTTGTTAGTGAATCAGACGAGAGCGATAACACGGACACGTTCCAGTTTACCCCCACTGCTGGCACTCCACCGGTGAAGATGATTTGGCCAGTTGAAGGGATTCCGTTCACAGAAATTTCAATCAGCAATTATGTGGATGTTGACCCGACCGATGTAGTTGCCGATTACACGGGAGACAGTGCCAGTTACGACGGCCACAGCGCTTGGGACTTCGTTCCCGGCAATTTTAATGAAATGGATTTGGGAGTTGAGCTTTACGCCGCGGCAGCCGGGACGGTCAGCGAGGTTCATGATGGGGAATACGACCGGTACACGGCCTGGGGATCTCCGCCAGCAACTGCTAATTACGTCAAGATCGATCATGGGGATGGCTGGCACACGATCTACTGGCACCTGCGGCGTGATTCTTTACAGGTCGAAGTCGGCCAGGCTGTCGAGGCTGGAGATTTCATCGGATACATGGGGAGTTCTGGAAAGTCGACTGCGGCTCACCTGCATTTCG
>CAZXJC010000063.1:0-2872 GCA_964640885.1 uncultured Pirellulaceae bacterium
TGGCACGCATGGTGAGGGAGAGCTGTTTGGTTTCGCCAGGACGCAGGGTTCCAATCGGGTATTCCAGTTCCCGGCCAGCTGCATGGGTCAGTTGCTCAGGCACATCTTCGACCAGGACAATGCTAGTCGCATCGCCGCTGCCTGAATTTGACACAGTGATAGAGACCGTAATATCTTTGCCGATGAGAACTTTTTCCGGTGCTGACTGCTTGACCATCAATTGGGGCTTAGTGCAAGTCGTTCGAACCGAAGCACGAGCCTGGAAATCGACGGTGGCAACACTGCCCAGTTGGCCTTCTTGCAACGGCAACAACTGCATCGAAATATTCGTTTCTTGTCCGGGCTGCAATGTCCCCAGGTTCCAGACCAGCGAACCATCGGCCGCTGGTACAGCGGCGGGTGAAGCTCGTTCCAGTTTCGTTCCTTGGGGTACAAAATCACGAACCCGTACCTGGTGGGCAGAAACTTGTCCGGTGTTTCGTACTTTGATTTCAAATGTTGCTAACTGGTTCACTTGGATCTCGGCCGGAGCCCGTTTCTCAATCGTCAGCTGCGGCGCCTGTTGTCCATCGAATTGGGCATCACCGGGACGTGTCAGATCCAGGGCGGCGTCACCTGCAACTGTCCCTAATGCTGGTTGAGAGAGCGTGGGAGAGGGTCCGGAGAGGGGGGCCAGGCCAGTGGGGTTCGCGGTTAAAGAAGAATCAACGGGAAGACCACTTACAACTGGACTGCTACTCGGACTGGCCGTCACGGGTGGTACCGTGGTCGGGGTCGTTGAGAGCGCGGTATTATCGCTAATAATATCGGCGGGCGAAGGCAATAGCGGGGCTGGTTCAAGATCAATCGGCGGAGACAAATTGGCTGGGCTTGCAGTACCTGCTGCGGTCGCTTCCAGTGGTGCCGAGTTACCAGCAACCGGTGTTGATTCCACTAACTCGTCGGTCGTCAAACTCGTTGGCGGAGGAAGTACGAATTCATCACCAGCAGCTGGATTTTTCAGTGCCGTGGCATCACTCGTTGTATCCACCGGAAACTCCGAATTAACCGGTTCACTACTTACGGGTGCGGAATCCTCATCACTAAAGGCAAAGGTAGATGGTGAGGGAGGACTTGCGCTATCAGCAGCTGCATCCAACTCACTTGTGGTTGCCGTGGAGCCACGGTCGAAAACTTCTTTTCCTGGCGGCGCAATGGGAGCCGGATCAAGATCTTTAACCGGAACCAGGCCAGGCGATTTTCCTGACGCCACTTGCTGTGGGTCGCCATCTTTACCGTCAGCCTGTTGACCAGAGGTCTTGTCGCTATTCCCGGAAAAATGCCAGACCGCCAGGGCCAAGCCACCGACAATTAAACCGATACCAATCATGGATGAACGAAGTAGCAAACATTTCACGATCTTCATGGCAGCACCCCAACAAGCCAATTTCGGCTCGATTGCGTAAAATCACTTCGGACTATTAGCGATACTCCTGCTAGCCTTTTACGTAGACCAGCGTCGCCGTAAAACAGGCGGATTGCGGTAAATACCAAAAAAGGCCAGACGTGAAAAGATCAATGTCCTGCCCGTGGCCGAACTGTCTGCCCCTGTGATATGTTGACTGGTATGAGTGAGCCTGCTTCCTTAACCAACCCACCTGAGCCAGAGTCAGATCCATTTGACCCCACTGTCACTGCCGGTCCAGCGACTGCTAGCCGTCGCTGGAAAAGACGTTGGCGGTTGCCGATCATCCTGTTCCTGTTGACGTCAGCCTCGACGTTTTGGGTGGGGGCAAATATCTGGTTTCCAACTTACTTTCTGGAAATGTCTTCGACTGGGGGAAGTTGGATGCCGGTCCGTGAAACGCTGGTTGCTCACTGGGCGGATGGCTTGATTTACATGGCGGCGGTCCTGGCTATTTTGCTGACGCACGAGATGGGGCATTTCCTGGCCACGGTCCGTTACCGCATTCCGGCCAGCCTGCCGATCTTTCTACCATTTCCCATATCACCGATTGGTACTTTCGGAGCAGTGATTGGTATGGACGGCACGCGTGCTAATCGACGCGAGATGTTTGACATCGGGCTGGCAGGCCCACTGGCTGGCCTGGTGGTGGCATTACCGATTGTCTGGTTTGGGTTGGCCGGGCTGGATTTCGAGACACCGGTTCATGGTCCCTTTGCAATTGAACTGCCGTTAGGTATGCGGATGATCCTGGACTACTTGCAACCGGCTGGTTACCAGTCAGGTGCTCAGGTTGTTTACAGCCAGTTAACACCCCTGTTCATGGCAGGCTGGGTAGGGCTGCTAATTACCGGCATCAACATGATACCGGTCAGTCAGCTTGATGGCGGCCACGTCATGTACACTCTGTTGGGTCGCCGAGCACATTGGATTGCCCGCGGTTTCATGGTCTTGGCAATTGCTTACATTGTTTTTACGGACAATTGGAACCTAGTTGTAATGGTCTTCCTGATCTTACTCATGGGAACCGATCATCCTCCCACACGGGATGACAATGCCCGGCTCGGACCGCTGCGAGTTGTGCTGGGATTCAGTTCGCTGCTGATCCCGCTACTCTGCTTAGCGCCGCGGATTATTATCTTTCGCATTTGACGGAGGCTGCTGCCGGTTTTCCAGCTTGATACTCCAGCAGCGCATCAGCAGACCGATCAGGATAAAGCTGCCACCGACGAAAGTTGACCAGCTTGGTGGGGCATAATGATCCGTCTGGCTCCAAGCCAAGTAGACCCAGAGGGGAACAAGCACCGGTTCCAGCAAGACAATTCCAGCTGCTTCATGAGTCGAGAGGGATTGAAGTCCCCGAGCGAAGAGGAGATAGGGTAGTCCCATTTGGAGCATGCCAAACATCGCCAGCAGCAACCACTGGAT
>CAZXJC010000064.1:0-3106 GCA_964640885.1 uncultured Pirellulaceae bacterium
ACGAAAAATTCAAGACGCTTGTACGATATTCACCCTGGGTCAAGGGGGATAATTTTGCAGCGACAGTGGACCGGAAACTTCTCAACTCCTTTCCGAGGCCTGATGGAAAAGCGTATGAGAATAACGGCGGAGGCTATCAGACGCTTAATTTCCTGCCATCGATTGCAACAATGCTACTTGGGCTGCTCGCCGGTGGTTTGCTGCAGAGTCGGGCTGGGAGATGGAAGAAGCTATTTTACCTGTTGTTGGCAGGCGCCGCCTGTATGCTAATCGCACTTCCAGCGAGTTGGTTTTTGTGCCCGGTCGTTAAACGGATATGGACCCCGTCGTGGGTGCTATTTAGCGGAGCCTGGGTTCTGTGGGGGCTGGCCTTGTTCTACTTGTTGTTCGATCTCCTGCCTCTCAAATGGCTGGCCTTCCCGATGGTCGTCGTGGGAATGAATTCACTCGTGATGTACATGATGGGCCAGTTGCTGCGACCCTGGATCACGCGGATGATGTCCATTCATCTGGACTGGCTGGTTAATTCACAGTCCACTTTCGGGCAGTACGTTTCAGTTTACGAATACTGCACGGCACTGCTGGTCATGTGGCTCATCTGCTATTGGATGTACCGCAAGAGACTGTTTGTCCGGATTTAAGCAAGAAGCCGCTTGAGGTGAGCGGACCCGGATGACAAGACGCCACCGGATGAGAACCCCCCGGGGGCAACATCGCGGCGGCGCATTGTCGGGTGAGTTAGTAGCTAGACGGTCGTGAAGTCTACCAGCCGGTCGCGTGGCGACCTGGGAAATAAACGAAACGTTGACTTAGCATTGCCCAACGCCGTTGATTCGGCATCCAAACGGGTAACACTTTGGTCTGGCCTCGCCGTGCTACCTCGTCGTCAGTCCATTCGGAGCGAATCTGTTGGCAACGGCGGGCGATTTCTTCGGGAGTCGGCATATCAAAGTTGTTTTTCATCAGATAGTCCTTTCTGAAAAGTTAGGCTTTTAGCAGCCGACACTAGCTAAATGCAAACGGGATGCCAAAGGCACAGAAATTCCTTTGGGAATTCGTAAGCCCTTGTCAGGAAACGAGTAAGAGCACCGGAGGCGTTTCTCGCGGGGCCTGCATGCATGTAGTATATTGCCACGGGTCACTTTCCCAGGATGTAGCGTAACGCTACAACGGTGCTGGCACGCTCTTAGCTGTCGTCTCGAGCCCGTTCTGTCTCCGAAAGATATCGACTGGTAGCTATTCAAATGCCTTCTCTTCAGAGCGAACCCGAGCTGTGTCAAATGCTTGGTCTCACATGGGCGGAACTCCGCGAAGAAGCGCGGACGGCCGGGTCTCGCTACCACGTGTATCCACTTTTAATGGGGAAAAAAAAGCGTTGGATTGAGGCCCCGGATGTGAAACTCAAGGCAATCCAGCGGCGTTTGTTGGATCAGGCGCTCTATGAGCTAACGCCGACGCCCTGGGCCCATGGCTTCATTAAAGGCCGGTCAATTGTCTCCAATGCTGCTGAGCATTGCGGTCGGGAGTGGGTGATTAGCCTGGACATCAAGGATTTCTTTCCGTCGGTGGGACGTGCAAAGGTGGCGGCTCTGTTGTCTGAATTATTCGTCGACGAAGACGAATGCAAACTGGTCGCAGATCTGGTCACGCGCCGGGAACGTCTTCCTCAAGGGGCACCAACGAGTCCCCACCTGGCCAACCTTGCTGTTCGGACGCTGGACCAGGGACTTCACGACTTGGCGAACTCGGTCAATTGGAACTATACGCGCTATGCCGACGACATGAGTTTTTCGGGTGACGGCGAGCCGAGGGCGCTTTTGTCGAAGGCTAGGGAGTTGGTGCGGGCAGAGGGGTTTAGACTGTCCGAACGGAAAACGACCGTGCGGGGACAGCATCAACGTCAAGTCGTTACGGGATTAGTGGTCAATGAGAAGGTCGCATTGCCGAGGGAGAAGCGACGTCTGCTACGGGCGATGCTACATAGACTTGACCGATGGGGAGAATTAGACGAGGGAGAAATGGCATCCTTGGCCACGATAAACGGCCACTTAGCGTTCTTAGCGATGGTTGCACCGGAGGAATTCGTGCGGCAGCGAGCGGATGTCGCTCTCCTCTTAAAAGCTGGTGAAACCTAAAAATGGGTTTCGGCAGGTACAACTTTACGTCCCGGAGCGGGTTGGACCGTGGCCGGTAGAAGTCGCTATCAGGTGAGTCTCCTTCGCGGGTAGGCTGGAAACCCAAAGCGTAGCGTGGGATTCTAGCCTACAGTTCGCTGCCAGCGACCGCGGAGGAGAAGACGAGCCGTTTAAATGGCGACTTCTACCGGCCACGGTCGAACGTAAAGCGAAGGGACCTGTTAGGTGAACCAGGGCGAAACGCCCCAGACTGTCTTTCCTTTTACACTTGGGTTAAAGGAGGGACAAAATAAGCTAAAGTTGTACCTGCCGAAACAGGTGCGCACAGCTTATCGGTGGATCGGGGTTCTGTAAAGGAGCGGCTTAGGCGGATTCGGGTTCGGCGCCCGCCGCCTGTGCCTTACGGTGGCGAATTTCCTTGCGCTTTTGTACGAGCCGCTGAATGTTTTCGAGGTCATCGCGTGGCGTAGCCTCGATCAGTTTTTGGGTGTAGGCCTCGCGGGGATTCGCATAAATGCTCTCAGACGGCCCGAATTCCACAAATTTGCCATCATTCATGACTGCCATCATGTCGGACATAAATTTGACCACGCTGAGGTCATGGCTAATGAAGATGTAGGTGAGGTTGCGGCGGTCTTGCAGGTCATTGAGCAGATTAAGTACCTGTGCCTGGACGGAGACATCAAGAGCAGATACGGACTCATCGCAGATCACGAATTCTGGTTCAACGGCTAAGGCGCGTGCGATGCAAATGCGCTGACGTTGGCCACCGGAGAATTCGTGTGGGTAACGGGAGAGATGATCCGCCGGCAAATCGACTTCCTCCAATAAGGCGGCAGCACGGTCACGGCGGTCAGTAAAGTTGGTGCCGATCGTATGAATACGCATCGCCTCCGAGAGCATGGACTCAACGGTCATGCGGGGGTTAAGAGAGGCAAAAGGGTCCTGGAATATGATTTGGAAGTCACTGC
>CAZXJC010000065.1:0-14289 GCA_964640885.1 uncultured Pirellulaceae bacterium
CGGGCAGGGGCAGGTGTTCACGGATCCGGCGGGAGATGGATGGGTGCCTCCAATGAGACCACGTTCCCGCCATTGCCGCTGAACTTCCATTGCAGCGGCAGCGACGGCACTGGCCAAGTTGAGGCTGCGGACGGGATTAGAAATCGGGATGCGCAGCGCCCGGTGGGGATGTGCTGCTAACAGCGTATTGGGAAGGCCACGTGTTTCACTACCGAAAATCAGTGAGTCGCCAGGTTGAAAGTCAATGTCGGTGTATGCCTGCTCGGCCTTCTTGGAAAAATACCAATGAGTGGCTATTGGCAGCGAGGCTTCAAGGGCATCCCAGCTGTCGGCAACTTCCACGTCTAAGTGTTGCCAGTAGTCAAGGCCGGCGCGCCGTAATTGTTTTTCGTCTAACTGGAAGCCGAGGGGACGCACTAGCCAGAGTTTACCGCCCACGGCCAGGCAAGTGCGGCCGACATTCCCAGTATTTTGCGGGATTTCCGGTTCACGAAGTACGATGTTTAGTTTGGGCAGTAGAGTCACATTTCCAGCCTTACAAGTGGTCAGGGCGTCGTCAAGCGGGCCAAATGGGTTATTGCGATAGACTTTCAGTCGTAGAAGCGGGATCTCTGTTGCAGTGGAACGCGACGAGGCGTTGCGAAATGGCAGAGCGTCGTAAACAATAGTAGAAGCAAGAACGCTGCCAAAGGAGCTTTCAAGTTGTCCAGGAACGTTACTAGATCTGTCCAAATTGGCTCGGTTACCATCGGCGACGGCCAGCCGCTGGCTGTTCAGAGCATGACGGCTACCGCAACTACCGATATTGATGCGACGACAAAACAGGTAAATGATCTGTACGAGGCAGGTGCAGACGTGGTCCGGATTGCTGTGGATAGCCGCCATGACGCAGAAGCCCTGATAGAAATCCGGAAAGGGACGTCAGCAAACCTGGCCGTTGACCTACAGGAAAACTACCGGCTTGCGGAGATGGTCGGCCCTGCAGTTGATAAGATTCGCTATAACCCGGGCCACTTATATCACCATGAACGCGAAAAGCCGTGGCAAGAGAAGGTGAAATACCTGGCGAACGTGGCGCAGCAGCACGATTGTGCCATGCGGATCGGTGTCAATTGCGGCAGCGTTGACCCTGAGAAGGTAGATCAGTTCCAGGCCGACGATTCGATCTCCCCGATGTTGGCCAGTGCCTGGGAGCACTGCGACCTGCTGGACTCGATCGACTTCACTCGCTATTGCGTATCCCTCAAGGATTCGGACCCAGCAAAGGTGGTTAGCGTCAACAAGCGGTTCGCCGAGAAGCGGCCCGAAGTTCCGCTACACCTCGGCGTTACGGAGGCAGGCTTGCCACCGGACGGGGTGATCAAGACGCGAATGGCATTTGAGCAACTGATTGGCTACGGCATCGGAGATACGGTGCGGGTTTCCTTGACAGTGCCTAATGCCAGGAAGTCAGAGGAAATCGTAGCTGGACGTGATATCCTGGCTGACATCGCGGCCGGACGGGTTCGGACTGTTGTGAATTTTAACACCAACGGCCTGAACATTATCTCCTGCCCTAGCTGTTCACGAGTTGAAAATGAGGCTTTTGTTGAATTGGCCGAGGACGTGAAGGAAATGACCCGCTACGCCGCAGATCATCAGCTAACTATTGCTGTCATGGGATGCCGAGTAAACGGCCCTGGGGAGACAGATGATGCTGACCTGTGACTCTGGTGCGGGCCGAACTACGTCAACCTGAAACGGGGTGCGGAGGCGATAGGAGCCTATCCCTACGACGAAATACTTGGTCGGTTGCGCACAGAGTTGGACCAATTGATCGAAGCACAAGAGTAACTTGCCCGGGCTAGGCGGGGACAGGTGAGCTATGCAATTGGCACTAAAGCAAGTTCAGGTTGGATTACGCAACTCTACCGTCCGGATACCGTTTCGTTATGGAAATACCTGCTTAACGCGCTGCCCTCAAGCCGTTCTGTTTGCTAACATCGAAGTGGATGGAACTGTGGTCGAAGGTTACTCTGGGGACTGCCTTCCGCCGGGATGGTTCGATAAGGATCCGGGCAAAGACTTTGAACAGCAAATTTCGGAGATGCTCAGCTCGACGGAATATGCCATCGAGGTTTTCACGAGTGCTGCGGCCAAGTCCAAGACGTTCTTCGAGGCTTGGCGAGAAAGCTATGAGTTGCAGCAGCAGTGGGGCAGGGACCAGGAACTACCAAGTTTGCTGGCTACCTTTGGCCTGAGCCTCGTCGAGCGTGCCATCATGGACGGCATTGCGCGGCATGCACAGCTAAGTTTCCACCAGGCGGTGCATCAGAACGTTTATGGGATTAAAGCCGGAGACATCTTTCCAGAACTTGCGGGGTTGAATCCGTCGGATTGGCTGCCGGAAGCGGCGAAGACATCTCTTTTTGCTCGCCATACGATTGGGCTGTCCGATCCCTTGACAGGTAGCGATATTCCCGTCGAGGAGCGCCTGCAGGACGGGTCTCCGCAGGCGCTCGAGGAATATGTCACCCGGACTGGGACGTCATATTTCAAGGTTAAGGTAGCAAACCAGCTTGAGAATGACTTGCAGCGATTGGAGGCGATCGCCGCAATCGTGGAGAAGCATCGCGGTGGCGATTATCAGGTTACCCTTGACGGCAATGAGCAGTATCAGGATCCATCCGAATTCGATGAACTCGTGGATGCCATCAGGCGAGCTCCGAGCTTAAGGAAATTGTGGGCTAACGTGTTGGTCGTGGAGCAACCACTTCCCCGCTCGATTGCACTTGATGCGGGCTACACAAGTGGAATACGCGCCCTCTCGAAATCGAAACCGGTAATTATTGACGAGTCCGACGGAGAGTTGGAAGCGTACGCGCAAGCGATCGAGTGTGGGTACCGGGGTGTGAGCGTTAAAAGCTGCAAAGGTCCCGTTAAGGCGATTTTAAACAACGGAGTTACAGCACAACTGAACCAGCAGAGTGGGCGAGCGCAATACGTTATGACTGCCGAGGACCTTTGCTGCGTAGGGATCATACCGGTCCAGGCGGATCTCTGCTTGGCCGCTACCCTCGGGCTCGATCACGTGGAACGAAATGGCCACCATTTTCATCCGGGGCTCAGTTATTTAACGGACCAACAACAGGAAGCGGCTTTGGCGTCGCACGCGGACCTGTATGCCCGGCAAGGCGACCGAGTGGCTCCCTGCTTGCGCGATGGCCGCTTTCATATTGCCTCCTTGCAGTGTGTGGGTTTTGGATTTGACGTTAAGCCTCAGTGGGAGGACTACATCGCAGCCTCGGATTGGCGTTATGATAGCCTTGGGCTCGGGTAGTATCGAGGAGCGAGTAATCTTTACAGAAAGCTAACTAAGATGATCAAGACAACCGTTGTGGGCAGTTATCCGGTACCGGCGTGGTTGCAGGTGTTTAGTACCGAGGAGAGCCTCCGGGACGCTATGGCTGCTGTCCTGAAGACACAGGAATTGGCCGGGATCGATGTCGTTGCCGACGGCGAATTGTATCGCTGGGACATTAACCATGCGGCTACCAATGGGATGATCGACTATTTCGTCTCGCGAATGGAAGGCGTGCAAAAACAGCTTAGTGGCGAACAGCTGTCCCGCTGGCGAGATGAGCCGGGAAACGCGTTTCGAGCTCAGCCGCCCGGTATTGTTATCGGTCCACTCGGCGCCGGGACACTGGATTTGAACGCTGACTATGAGCTTTATGCACCGCTGAAGAATCTCCCTAAAAAGTTCGACGTAACCCGCCCGTATATGTTGGCCAAGATGGTGGCCAATGAACATTACGGTGACCTGGAACAACTAGTAATGGGCCTGGCCGAGGTGTTGCACGAACAAGTCCAGCAGATTGGAGCGGATGTGATCCAGGTTGACGAAGCGAACCTTACGGGACATCCCGAAGATGCGGAAATAGCGGCGGCTGGTATCAATTGTGTGTTTGAAGGGGTCACCGCCGAGCGAGCGGTCCACCTCTGCTTTGGGAATTATGGTGGTCAAACGATTCAGCAAGGGACCTACGACAAGCTGGTCGGTTTCCTGAATGCGCTGGAAGCCAATCACCTGGTCCTTGAGATTGCTCGCCGTCCAGCTGAGGAATTAGGAATGCTGAAAGAGGTAAAAGAGTCTCTCGGTCTCGGTATTGGCGTGAGCGACATCAAGGATAACGAGGTGGAATCCACCGAACTGGGTGCCAAGAGAATCGAAGAAGCGGCGGCCGTGGTGGGGGCGGAACGCATTCACTACGTGCACCCGGACTGCGGTTTTTGGATGCTTTCTCGATCTGTCGCGGATCGCAAGATGGTTGCGCTTGGCGAAGGACGAAACCTATACGAGGGACGCTAAGGCAGGCGGTCGTTAAGTGGCTAGCCGTTTTTCCAGGACCACCGCTTCATCGACTGGCTGGAATCCTAGCTCGGCGAAAATCGTTGCCGCTCTGTCGTCGCTCGCACTGTGTTGGGCTTCAAGTAGCGAAATCGCTCGCCGGTACAGATAGCGAGAGACCTCCGCAATAAAGAATCGCGTTGTGTCGACGTTGAGATGTTCTGATTCAATTTTCATGTCAACAAGCCCGGCCGAGGTGATATTCCAGCTTTTTGCGAGCGGATACATATCCCACACCAAAAGCTGCCCACAGACCTCGTCGGTAGCTCGCGACAATAGATCAAACTGCATGCGCGAGAACGGTCCGAGGGTGGCCGCTTCCCACCAGTTCGAATCCGGTGGGTTGATGGCCGCGTCGATGTCATAGGAGCGTTTAAGTAAATGCTGACTACGATCGATGGGGATGGCACCCTGCGCTAGATCTCGCTGCAAAATAATCGTCCGCTCGCGTTGCTGATATCCCGCAGCAGCCAGGGCCTCGAGAACCGGCCGTTGCTCAACTAGCACGCCCGGCAGCTGTGTGCCTCCGTAGAGGCCCAGGTAAAACGGACAACGTTCTTTGTGGCCGAACGCCGTTGCCCGTTCAGCGCCGTTCGCAACGAGATAAGCTTCGCACTTAGCCAATAAACCAAGAGCCGCCTCGCGGGCTCGAGGGTGCTCAATTGTCATTAGCAGGCTAACGACACCGTCCTGGTGATCGGCACTGTCGCGTGCTGGAGACGGCCCGAAGGCGGCGTGTGCAAACCCAATCACCTGGTCCTTGACTGTTGCCAGGATAAATCCGTGACGATCGAAATACGGCTTACCGAAAACGTGCTCGGCTAAGAAATTCGGCCGGACAGTCGAAATGCGACCACGAAGCGGGGCTTGGGCGGACCAGATAGCTGTGATTAACGGTGGATCGGAGTTGCGGAAACTGCGGTATTCGATCATGTGCCCAACTGGATATAAACATCGTCATCTTCGTGGCGAAGCGGATAAGTGGTGTGAATGATGCGGTCGTTGATCTGCTGTTGACCCGTGCTGACGTTGAATTGCCAGCCGTGCCACGGACATGTGAGGATGCAACCGCTTAGATGGCCCTTGCCGAGAGGGCCGCCCTGGTGAGGGCAGATTCCGTCTAGGGCGTAAAAAGTCCCGTCAACATTGAAAACGGCCACCACCTGACCGGATACAACGACTTCCAGGGACTCCCCCTGCGGGCAGTCGATAGCTTTGATTAAATGCGTCCATTCGGGCATGGCGATCTTCTCATGCGCTCCGGGCGAGCGTGGCGGTCTCTGTGTTCACGGGAGCGTCACCCTTCCAGCGGCGATGGACCCACCAATATTGTTCCGGGTCCCGGCGGACAACAGATTCAAGTACGCCGTTATACCACTCGGTAATCCCAGGGATGTCTGCGGGAATCCTGGATGGAGTGCCCGGATCGTAAAAATCTTCAAGGCCGATTTCGAATTGCAGTGGACGTCCCAAGCGACGAGCGTAGCAGCCAGCCAGGGGGGCCTGGTTGGTCAGCGAGAAGAGGGCAATTGCCTTGTGGTAAGAGGCGGGTCTCCCCAGGAAGTCAATCCAGCAACCTTTGCGGCCAGCGTACTGGTCTCCGAGGATACCGAGCGTGCCGTCGCTCCCGAGTAGTCGCTGGATAGCGCTGGAGCTCCCTTGCTTGGGAAGAATGTATTGCCCGTTGACTCGCCGAAATCCTCCGATAAAACGATTTAAATAAGGATTGTCGAGGGGTCTCGCGATGGTGTGATTGGAGAATCCATAGAGTCCCGCGGCATAGCCCGCCAACTCAAAGTTGCCAAAATGACCCGTAAGCAAAACAAGTGGCCGTGTCTCGAGGAGAAGCCTGACAAGCTGCCGATCCCCTGAGAGCCGAATGTGGTGCCGCCAGTTGGTGCGGTGTATCTTTCGCGAAGTATGGGCGATCTCGCATACCATAAGAACAAGATGCGTCCACATGCCGAGGGCCGTAGTAGTTCGCTGGTCGGCTGACATCTCAGGAAAGGCGTGTTTCAGATTGCTGTCTATCAAGTCTCGTCGGAATCGAAAAACCCGCCAGGCTAATAGCGAAAGCAATTTCGAGAACTGGTGGCACCAGCGGAGCGGCAGCGCCTGGATAAGGCAGACCGCCATCCTGACGAGGAGGTAGATTAGCCAGTGTTTTGCCTGTTGATATCGCATCAGTCTTCCATGACGAGGCAAGGTTCGGTCAGTCGGCGCCACCGCGGACACCGTCAATTCTGGCTTGCAGCACGGGATCTGATTGCAGCGGCAGATCTATCGTGGCGCGAGCTTCGGCGGCTTGGTAAATTCCAAGTATGATTTCTACACTGCGGCGGCCTTCAGTTCCATCGATCAGTGGCGGTCGCCCTTCGGAAATCGCCTTCAGCACGTCTGCGAAGAGCATCGTGTGGCCATGGTGTCCGATGGCGGAAGGGTCCGAGGCTCCGCCGCCGGTCTCTGTCTTTCCCTGCAGTCGTTCAAGCAGCGCCGCATCCTCCGATGTTGATTCCTCAAAATCCCAGGCGGTTAAATCTTCTTCCTCGAGCACAGCAGTTCCGGTCGTGCCATGGAGCTCAATCCGTTTGAGGGCCCCAGGGTAAGCGGCCGTGGTAGCCTCGATCACGCCGATAGCCCCATTTTCAAATCTCAGGGTAGCGACGGCAACGTCCTCGACCTCAATTCGCTCATGGGCGAGCATGTCGATATGGGCAGAGATTTCGCTGACGGGTCCCATGAGCCACGTCAGCAAATCAACGCTATGGATGGCCTGGTTCATCAGCGCGCCACCACCATCGAGCTTCCAAGTTCCTCGCCAAGCGCCGCTATCGTAGTATTCCTGGGTGCGGTACCACTTCACGTAGGCATCTCCAATAGTTAGGCGGCCGAATCGACCCTCCTCGACTGCCTTCTTAAGAGATTGCGATGATTCGTGGAAACGTGAAGGGAAGATCGTTGCCAATGTGACATTGGCGTCGTTGCAGGCGGTGATGATCTGGTCGCAACGGTCCAGCGTGATTTCTAGCGGCTTCTCCACGATAACGTGTTTGCCGGCCTGGGCTGCAGCGATGGCAGGTTCCAGGTGAGCTCCGCTGGTAGTGCAGATCGTCACAATGTCAACGTTTTCGTCAGCCAACAGTGCGTCAAGGTCATGATAGCCCGTGCAGCCAATTTCATCGGCCAGGCGATCCGCCGCTTCAGGGAACATGTCAAAACAAGCAACCACCTCGGCGTCGTCCAGGTCTGCGATTGCCTTGGCGGGAAAGCCCGCGATCATGCCACAGCCAATAATGCCAAATCCAGTTGTCATGACGTATATCTCCCAGCGTCGGTCACTTGTTTCGCAAACTGTCATTATAGGTTTCTCGCCAGACCGTGAAAGAGGGATCCTCTCTTAGGCGAGAAAACTCACTAGCTAGCCTGGCTTGCGAGATAAGCGAGCCCCAGGCTCGTGGCGTTCAACGCCATGTGGAGCAGGATGCAGGGTAATAGCCGGTGCGTCTTGTGATAGAGGATACCGAGGCCAATTGCCAGAACGAAGATCGCCACCCAGCCAACCCCGTGGTTGAAGTGTGCGGCGGAAAAGGCAGCTGAGCCCAATAGAACTGGCAGGCAGGCAACAAAAGGGGGTCTCTTCGGTAGGGGTTCATCTTCAGCTGTGAGCTCCTCTTCGACGCGGTTATCGCCGGCCTCCCGAATGTCGGTATCGGTTTGATCTGGAAAGTACCGGTTGCAGACGAGCTTTTCGAACCACCCTTGCAGTAGGCCACGGAAGAAGAATTCCTCGGCAATGGGGGCCGCGACGATCGCCGTAATGGCAAGCGCGAGCCAGAGCCTCGGACTCGGATTGTCGAGCAGTAGGCGCATTAGCGGGTGCTCATATTCCATGCCCGGCAATTGGACGACGATCGCCTGGACCAGGAAGACAAGTGGTAAGCATAGGACGATAGCAAGTGAGGCCAAGCGAAGGTCCCTGGAAAGAAAGGAGAAGCTCCAGCCGACGTGCCCTTTCCTAAGGTTTGGTAGCAAGCAGCTGCTGAACAAGACGGCTAACAGAGTGCCGGCCGCCATGATCCAGAGCTTGCGTTCTTCAGCTAATAATCGTGTGGCCGTTAAGGCCGAGTTGGAGACAACCATGGCTGCCGTGGTGATCGCAGGGTTATTCGCTGCAGGGGCGGCTGTGGCGGCGCCTAGTGCCGGTGACGTGATTGTTGGGCCAGGTGGAAAGGACCAAGCAAATAGCGACTGCGTGGTCGGAAACATTGCCCAGGTGATGCCGACGTAGAGCAGGAAAGTGAGCAAAACTTCCGTTAGACCCCAGCTTGCCTCCGGGGCGGCTTCTCGTTGGAAAAAAGCAGCCCGTCGTCGAGGGCAAGAGAGGTAGTTCCCCCAGCCAAACAGGATCAGGCAGAGGATAATTGGCAGCAAAAAGGTCATGGGTTGGGGTGCGCGGCAAGCGTCAGTTAGCCCGTAGGATTCGGGCGGCAGATCTGACGTATCCGGCGCCGGAATAGACGGTGAATAAAACAGTCAAGACCAGGAAGATGGCTAACGTACCGTTGACCCAAGACGGGACATCATCCGGTTTGTAGCGTAATGCCACTAGGGCCGCTACCGCAGCGACACATTGGAAAACCATTTTTAACTTGCCGGGCATCTTGGCAGAGAAGTCAATGCCCTGCTGCTCAATGTAGCTACGTAAAACGGTTACGAGCATCTCACGAGCCATCACCAGGACGGCCAGCCATCCATAAATGGGGATAGGATATCCAACCATGGCCTCGGCGAGCATAATAAAGGTGCCGCAGATCAAAACCTTGTCGACAAAGGGGTCAAATATCCTTCCGAGTTGAGTCACTTGCCCGTAGCGCCTGGCCCAGTAGCCATCGACCCAGTCGGTCGCGGCAGCGAGTATAAACAAGACGATGGCCAAGACGTACTGCTGAAGTGGGATTAGAGCAAAAACGGCGATGGCCAGCAGGAGCCGAAGAGCGGTCAACTGGTTGGGTACATTCCAGGCTGAAACAGGTGTGGGGGTTTCGCTTTCGCTCATATGGCGTGATCTTTACTCGATTTAAATTGGATCCGATGAAATAAGTACGCTAACGGGCGGGTCCGATGGCGACTGCAATTAGGTCGTATTCTTGCGTGGCGACAATTTCAGCGGTAGCAATGCTGCCCGCTTTGAGCGGGATTTCATTACCAGTCACGTAGGCTATGGAGTCGACTTCGGGGGCGTCGGCGATCGTTCGACCAATCCAGACATTTTCTTCGCCCGTTACCGGCGTGTCGAGGATGATCTCCAATTGGCTCCCGAGTTTAGCCTCGTTGCCCTTTCGCATGATGTCCCGCTGAGTCTGCATCAGGGTGTCGCGGCGCTGCTGCTGTACCTCTTCGGGTACGTGATCAGGAATCTGGGCTGAAGGTGTATTGGGCTCGTAAGAGTACGTGAAGACCCCAAGCCGTTCAAAAGCTTGGACCTTGATGAACTCATGCAGCTCATCGAATTCTTGGTCCGTCTCCCCGGGGAAGCCTGTAATCATGGTCGTCCGCAGTGTTAGGCCGGGGATTTGCTCGCGCAATCGTGCGATCAGGTCCTCGGTCTCGCTCCGGGTTACTTTCCGCGCCATGCGTTTGAGCAAGCGATCGTTGATGTGCTGTAGCGGCAGATCCAAATAGGGCAGAATGTTCTCGGTGCTGGAGATGGTTTCAAGCAACGCATCGTCGATATACTGCGGGTACAGATACATCAGGCGAATCCAGTCAATGCCACCGACCTTAGACAATTCCTCTAGCAACTGCCGGAGTCGAGGTTCGCCATAGAGATCCATTCCGTAGTAGGTCGTGTCCTGGGCAACGAGAACCAATTCGCGAACTCCATCGGCGGCAAGTTCACTGGCTTCCTCAATTATTTCCTCGATCGGCTTAGTGGCGTGCTTGCCACGCATTTGTGGGATGCCACAAAAGGTACACAGGCGATCGCAGCCTTCGGATATTTTGAGATAAGCAAAATGGCGGGGCGTGATGCGGAGACGACTGGTGTCAGGGAGCGTGCGAATCGGCGCGGGGGCAAAGACTGTCCGCTGTTCATCGAGGCGTCCCAGGAATCGATCCGCGACGCGAGTTATTTCTTCACGACCGAACACTCCCACGAGCGCATCAATTTCTGGCCGGATTTCCAACAGGCGATCTTTCTGGTGCTCCGCAAGGCAGCCCGACACGATGATGCCACGAGTCTTATTAGCTTTTTTAAGGGCGATCATTTCGTCGATAGTCGCCAGCGACTCGTTGCGAGCATCTTCGATAAAACCACAGGTGTTGATGATAACGAAGTCTGAGCCAGCGGGCTCCTCGACTAATTGATAACCGTCTAGCTGAAGGAGCCCGAGCATGCGCTCGCTGTCAACCAGGTTCTTCGGGCAACCGAGGCTGATAAAGGCATACTTACCCTTCAGTTCAGTTGCAGGCGATTGTGGAATAGCAGTGCTCACGCTGGGAGGCCCTAAAACGAGGCGGTGTCCTGCGGTGCCGAAGATTCGGCCCGTATCTCTTGAGGTTTCAATGTAACCCAAAGCTGCAGATCCGGGGAGTGCGATCTGTCGTCAAAATCGGGTTGGTTCGATCCTAGTACCATTTCCTCTTGTCAGTAAGGTTCTTGAGGGGCTGGCCCGCGGCAAATCGCCCCACGTTGTCGCATAGGGTCTCGAAGTGCCGGGTGGCTATATGTGGAGAACAGGCCGCCACATGAGGAGTAATCAGCACATTTTCAAGAGACCACAAAGGATGCTCTGGCGGCAACGGTTCTGTTTCAAAGACATCTAGCCCAGCGCCAGCCAGCTGGCCCTCCTGTAGCGCCTGGGTAAGTGCATCCAATTGTACAATTACACCTCGACCAATATTGATTAGGTAGGCATCGTTCTTCATGAGTTGAAATTCGCGGGCGGAAAACATGCCTTCGGTTTCCGGTGTGTGTGGCGCCGCTATCACAACGAAATCACTCTCTTCAAGCAGGCTGTCGAGGCCGTCAAGAGTTTCCAGGCTGGCGACCTCTGGAGGGCATTCCTGGACTTGTGGGTCGACAGCGATGACCCGCATCGAGAAGGCTGACCCGCGACGGGCTACCTCAGCACCGATACTGCCCAGTCCTATCACCCCCAGCGTGCAATCACTCAGATGGATGTGAGCCCGGTCCATAGCTGTCACGTGGCTGGGTCCCAGCGCAAAAGTAGAACGCTCTTCCTCGCCTCCGATCGGCATCCTTTTGGCTTGGAGTTGCTGCCTCAGGTAGAGGTGCAGTCGACGAGAGAAGGCCAGGATATACGCGAAGACATGATCGGCGATGACATCGTAAAAAAGTCCTCGCATATTAGTTAGCGAGCAAGGGTGCTCGACCAGTTCGGGAAACAGGTAGTGTTCCAGGCTGGCAGTCGGTGATTGCACCCATTGCAGTTTCGCTGCCGCAGCCAAGAGGGGAGGTGTGATCTTTCCAAAGAACGCATCCGCCGAAGCAATTTCTTCAAGTGCCTCAGTTTCCGTCTCAGCGTTTATTAAAACGAGGTCGCCGGCTACCTCGTGGAGACGCTGGAGCCGATCGTCCTCTATGGGTGGGTAGATTAGCAATTTGCTCACAGTTAAAACTCCCTTGTCGAATGAGTCGGTTGCAGCCGGCGCGGGCTAACTGGCCTGCCAGTCTGGGAACGCTACCTGGCCAGGGACCTGCGTCCGCGCGGTAAAGAGCGTCTTTCCAGCGGTAATGTAGAGCGTCCGCCCATCGGGGCCGCCAAAAGCGAGATTTGTCAGCACATCCTCCGGAATGGGCAGTCGCCCGAGCAATACCCCCTCGGGGCTGATGACATAAATTCCGGGAGGGACCTCGTTGCTTTCATGTGGACCACGCGGCGTCATGATACCGGCGGCGACATAAAGATTGCCGTCCATGTCGAGCCGCATGCCGTCTCCTCCACGGCCGGCACCGAAATCATAGACCAGTCGCTGGTTGCTCGGCTCCCCCGCTTCATCCAGATCAAAGGCCCAGACCTTGCGGTTCCCACCGACGGTAGGGCAGCTGTCGATCAGGTAAAGCGTGCTGCCGTCTTGTGTCACCGCCAAGCCGTTGGGGCGCTCGATCGCAGGCTGTTGGAGAATTCGCGTAACCGACCCGTCGAGGTCAATTCGATAAACGCCCTCCAATTCCATTTCCATAAGGGAGCGATCGCCATAACACGGATCAGTAAAAAATACCCGCCCATTGTGGTCCGTGCAGATGTCGTTGGGGGAATTGTAGCGTGCGCCTTCGTAGGCCTCGGTCAGGACAGTGTAGTCCCCGGTTGCCAGGTCCGTGCGGGTGACCCGCCGCCCTCCACCTGTTCCAAACTCAGCACCTTCGCAATGATAAAGTCGCCCCTGCGGGTCGAATGTTTGCCCGTTGGTGCGATGGCTCGGTTCGCGCCATACCTGGCGGGTGCCATCGGGGGACCATTGCATGATGCGATTGTTCTCAATGTCTGAATAATACACAGTTCCATCGGCGCCGACCGCGGGACCCTCCGTGAAACAAAGAGACGTCAGCGAGGTTGCGCCCGCGCGCTCGAAGCCCTCTGGTAGTGGCAGATCCTGGTAGTTGGTAGTCATAAAACGAACTCCCGCTTAAGGTTTTACATCTTGTGGTTGTGCATTGATTAACGCGGCTTGAATGTGTGCTAGCAATTCCTTGGCAACGGCCGGCTTGGGGCCGGTGACATTTGCGAGGCAGGCTCCGGAGGTGTCGAACAGTTCCACCTGGTTGCTATCGGATTGCATTGCTTCCGGACGATTGAGAACAATCATGTCGCAGCACTTGGCCTCCATCTTGGCCAGGGCTCGGAATCGCTCGTCGTGGGTTTCAAGGGCAAACCCGACAACCCATTGGTCCGGCCGCTTTGAAGCTCCCAGGTGGGCAATAATATCGCGGGTTTCATGCAACTCAAGCTGGAGGGGCTCCCCAGTTTTGGCAAGTTTGTCGGAAGAGACAAATAAGGGCTTGTAATCACAGGGGGCAGCGACTCCGATGGCACCGGAGAAGTCAGGAAAGAGCTCTAGTGCGGCGTCAAACATTTCCTGCGTTGAAATGACGGGAATGACAGTAGCTCCAGCTGGATAGGAAAGGTTTACCGGACCGCTGATAATTGTGACCTCGTGACCCAAGGCCAGGGCCGCGCCCGCAACTGCGGATCCCATTTGGCCGCTGGAGCTGTTGGTAAGGTAGCGAACCGGGTCGAGGTGCTGCCGGGTTGGTCCGGAAGTTATCAGTATCCGTGCCATTCATAAATCCTTACTCGCCGAGGCGATGACGGCTGCCTAGTCTCGTTTGGGACCCAGCAATGATTCGATCTCAGCTAATATTTCCACCGGTTCTGCCATTCGCCCCGCACCCTGACGACGACAGCTCAGCCAGCCAGTGCCGGGGCCCACAAGCTGGACGCCGTCGGTCTGCAGAGTTTCTACGTTCCGCTGGACCGCTGCTTTGCCCCACATGTCGCTGTTCATGGCAGGTGCCATCAGGATGGTGCCGGTAAACGCGAGGCTGAGCGTCGTCAAAACGTCATCGGCCTGGCCGTGCGCTACCTTGGAAAGGTAATCAGCTGTGGCTGGTGCCACGCACAAGAGCGAGCTTTTCGTTGCCAGCGCAACGTGTGCTCCCAGTGGGTATTCGTTATCGCCCAGGAGTTGCGTGACGACGCGCCGCCCAGTCAGGGCTTGGAAGGTAGCGAGGCCGACGAAATGGGTCGCAGCATCCGTCATCACGACTTGGACGCCGGCTCCAGCTTGGACGAGCTTGCTGACCAGGTCTGCTGTCTTATAGGCAGCAATCCCGCCACTAACCCCAATGATAATCTCGCATCCCTGCAGTGTATGGT
>CAZXJC010000066.1:0-5574 GCA_964640885.1 uncultured Pirellulaceae bacterium
AGTTGTAAGGCCACGTCTTCCACGGTGCGTCCCATGGCCCCCTGAACCGAAATCGGAAACCAGCCGATATCGTTGGGCCAAACTGGCACACGGCCCGGTGAATTTCGAAAACCAACCACGTTGCAAAAGTTTGCCGGGTTCCGCAGCGAGCCACCCGTATCACTCCCATCAGCGATCGGCAACATCCGGCAAGCGAGCGAGACCGCGGCCCCCCCACTGCTGCCACCACAGGTCTTTGTCATATCGTAAGGATTGAGCGTAGCTCCAAACACTTCGTTGAATGTCTGTGATCCGGCACCAAATTCAGGAACGTTGGTTTTTCCAATCGTGATCGCCCCCCCTTGCCGCAGGCGCTGCACAATCAGCCCATCTTCATTGGGCACTTCGTCGGCGTAGATCGGGGAACCGTAGGTCGTGCGGATCCCCTTGGTCGGAACGAGGTCTTTGTGCGCAATCGGCAAACCATGCAAGGGTCCCAGGTCGTCACCACGGGCAATCGCATCATCCGCAGCTTGGGCGCCTTCGAGGGCTCTTTCTGGAAGCAACGTGATAATCGCATTAACCGTCGGATTAATTTGCTCAATCTGTTGCAGGTGAGCCTGCATCACTTCCAGGCAAGAAACCTGCTTGCCACGAATCCGCTGAGCCATTTCCGTGGCGGTCCAATTGCAAATCTCCTGGTTTGCCATCTCTGGGTATCCTTTTGTTTCTGAAGACTGGCGATTCTTGCTTGACCTATCTTACGTTATACCCGGACAGGATGACTATTACCTCGACTGCCCTGGCAATTGTTTTCCGAGTCCCTGCCAGGAGGATTGACGACGCCTAACCGAGCCGTCACAACAACAGGTAGGAAACCCAAGACATTCAACGCTATTGAAGGACCTAGATCATGGCATCCCGTACCCTGTTGGCATCCGTACTCACGCTGACCCTGCTTTCAGTGACGTTTCTCCCTCTGCAGGCAGCCCCGCCAACCAACTACGACGAGTCAAAAGTTCCCTCGTACAAGTTGCCAGACCCACTGGTCCTGCTCAACGGAAAGAAGGTAACCGACGCTAAGACTTGGGTCACCAAGAGACGACCGGAAATACTGAAACTTTTTAAGACCCAGGTCTATGGAACCATGCCGGCACCTCCCAAGGCCATGAGCTTCCAAGTGACGTCGAGCGACAAGGATGCCCTGGAAGGCAAAGCCACCCGCCGGGAAGTATCGATTCATTTCACTGCCGACAGAAAAGGGCCGCGACTTGACCTGCTGCTCTATCTACCCAATGGTGCTGACGGTCCGGTGCCAGTCTTCTTGGGCCATAATTTCCGTGGGAATCACACGGTCCATGCGGATCCACAAATCAGTTTTAACAAGGGCTGGATGCGTAACGGGAACGGGGTCACCAACAACCAGGCCACTGAGGCGACGCGTGGCACCAGTTCTTCGCGATGGGATGTTGACGCTATCCTGGCAGCCGGCTATGGCCTGGTAACATGCTACTATGGAGACATCGACCCGGATTACGATGATGACTTTCAAAACGGTATCCATCCGCTCTTTTTGAAAGAGGGGCAGAAGAAACCAGGCCCATCCGAATGGGGATCCATCAGTGCCTGGGCCTGGGGACTTAGTCGCGGCCTCGACTACCTCGAGACCGACAAGGACGTTGATCACAAGCGAGTGGCAGTGATCGGTCATTCACGCCTGGGCAAGACCTCTCTCTGGGCAGGGGCGAGCGACCCCCGATTTGCCCTGGTCATCTCAAACAACTCGGGATGTGGAGGGGCAGCGCTGAGTCGGCGGCAATACGGTGAGACGGTCAAGGTGATCAACGATCGCTTTCCCCATTGGTTCTGCGACAACTACACCAAGTACAACGAAGACCTTCCCTCCATGCCGGTTGACCAGCACATGCTGGTGGCCCTGCTGGCCCCACGACCTGTTTACATTGCCAGTGCCCAAGAAGACCGCTGGGCTGATCCACACGGTGAATTCCTCGCCGGGCTGGGAGCTCATCCCGTCTACAAGCTACTGGGCAAGGTCGGCTTACCCGCCACCAAATGGCCGGGCGTGAATCAGCCGGTAGCTGGCACGATTGGCTATCATGTCCGTAGCGGCCAACATGACGTAACCTCCTACGACTGGAAACAGTACATCCTGTTTGCTGACCACCATTTTCGCCACGGTAAGTAACGGCTGCCAGAAAGGGCCAGCTATTTTTTCGGTAGCCCGGATACCGGGACCAAGGCCGGGTCCCCCAGGACGACGTAGAGCAGGATGTTTTGTGGCAAACGACGCCCTGCCTCCGAAGGGTTGGGCAAGATAAAATTGCCCGGCCGTAATCCTCGCATCGTCATAATGGCGTTCATCAATTGCTGATACGATTCCCCGATCGACTTACCCGCCACCCACTGTTCCAGGACCGGGTAGAGGTGTGGAAAACCAGAACTTAATCGCATATGCCCAAAAAAGACGATCGCTCCCTGGTCCACCGATTGTGTAGCAAAGGCTGCCCTCTGCGAGACCGTGTAACCACCCGGCGCTCGCGACATGGCAGGTAAATCCGACTTCGCTGGAGAAGCGGCGAAACAGGAACCACTCAGAATCATCTTTCCTGTAAAATCGCTCGGTATCGCGTCAATGTCGACCGAGCAAGACATCCCGGGTATCCCGTGACCGTGCATTACGACCAGGTTGGAGTTTCGAAGTGCCTGGCCGGGCTCTTGAGGAAATTTCTTAACAAACTCCCGTGGCTCACTGGTCGCCAAATTCCAAACGTCATCCCCTGGCAGTTCCGGCGCTCCCTTGGCCGCAGGACAGTAGATCGCTACGATCGGCGTCTTGATCCCATGGGACTGAAAAACATTCCGCAGGATGCCCGCTTTCTGCAGCGAACGCAGTTCACTGCGGGTGCGGACTTGACTGATCGCCAGTGGCTTGAGTGTCTTAGCCGTCTTGGGTTTATGATCAATCGATTGTTGAATCAGTCGGTCAAATGCCTTCGGATTCGAAGCAAGCAGGATTCCCGGATAGACATCCAGTTGAGGATCAGCATCGAGCGTCGTAAGCACTTCCCACAGTGCGAGCAGCGTATTCTCACGAAAAGAAGTTACTCGCGGTGCAATCGCCAAATATTTTACCTGCGCGTCTAAGAGTCGTTTTTTTAGTGCGGTTCGCTGTGCCGCTTCCTTTGGCAATTGGGGCAAATCCGGGACCTTCAGTAACAGGCCCTGGTGATGCTTGGCCAGTCGCTGCAACGATGCCAGATAAGCTTCCTCCTGGTGATCGGTTAAAATTACGTATTTGCTACCAGCAACCGGATGACTCTTAAGCTTTAAAGCAAATGCCGAATTGCGCAATACGGTTATCGGGGGCCGGGGTGAACTGCGATCAATCCGGGGCACATCTTTAATGGCCGGAATAGTTAACTCCTGTGCGCCGATCGACCGCGGCACCAACAGGAGACAAAGAATCAAGAACCCAATCACTCGCGATGCTCGCATCATTTCGATTACCCTCGCTTGATTTCGCCAACCTGGCTTACCCGCCTGTTACTTCTCTCATATTAGGGAGCGGTCGGCAGTGTGTCGACTGTGCAGTCTTTCCTGGCACGTAGCACATTTTTTTCGTGAGCAGTTACACGGTTTTACGTTAACGATCAGGCCTGGGTTAATTACTCGGGATCATCACATCCAGGAAAGAAAGGCCCATCATGCAAAACACCAACGATCGTCCCGATTCACGTCCAGATCCGATCGATCACCGCGATTCCCATAGCAGGCGAGGTGACATCACTCCGATTTCAGATGTATTCATTGTGATGTCACCCAGGAACGCCTCAGGAAACCCCGCAAATGTCGCTAAGCCTCGAGAAAAGCGGACATTAGAGGGAGAAAACAAGCGGTATTCCAAACCATTGAAAGCTGTCTCGAAGCAATCTGGCACAAAATGTGCAATTTCTAGGTCTTGGACGGAAGGCCTGCATGAAGCAGCCGACGACCAAGTCCATTCCCCACCCCACGGATTATCAGGCAAGGTGATTACCATGTCCAAACGCCCCCTCCGAAGCATAGCAGTGACCGCAGTCTTGTTCTTTCTCTTAAACCTGGCAACAGTGAATCTGACAGGCCTGGCTCAGGAGGAAACTCTGCCTGCCCAACCTGGCAGTGAAGAGACCACGGAACAGCCTGAAGTTTTGACACGTGGTCCAGTCCACGAGGCTTTCGCCGAGCAGATCAATAATGATCCCGAATCCGGAGCGCTCGTTCCTAAGGCACCTCCAGAACCGATTGGAGAAGTTCCCCCAGAATTCAAACCGGAGGGAGAAAACGTTATTTGGATTCCCGGCTACTGGTCCTGGGATGATGAGCGGGAAGATCACGTTTGGGTCAGTGGTGTGTGGCGTGTCCCACCGCAAGACCGACGCTGGGTTCCTGGCTACTGGCACAGTACTGATGGCGGTTACCATTGGATCTCTGGCTTCTGGATCTCTACGTCGAAAGCTTCTGTCGAGTACCAAGAAACCCCACCGTCTAGTCTCGAAACTGGTCCAACCAGCGCCGCTCCGGACACGAATCACTTCTGGGTACCTGGTGTCTGGCAATATAGAACCACCTACCGCTGGCGACCTGGATACTGGCGCCCATTCCGCGCGGATTGGATTTGGATTCCAGCGCATTACATCTGGACGCCACGTGGCACCGTCTTTGTCGATGGTTATTGGGATTACCGCATGCCACGGCGTGGCCAGTTATTCGCTCCCGTCTATATACGACATCATCGGTACCGACACGTCCGTTATCGGTACAGACCCTCGTGCGTGATCAACCTCGGAAGCATCGGCATGCACCTCTTCGTCCGACCGAGCTACCACCACTACTATTTTGGAGACTACTACGGAACTACGTATTCCTCCCGGAACTTTTACGCTAGCTTTCGTTTCCACAGCAGTGGCTTTGGCTGCGATCCATTCTTAACCTATTACCAATGGCATTTTGGACGCCAGGGGATCAACTACCGGCAACGATTATATCAATCCCATTCCTACTTTGTTCGCAATCAGCGTCAGCGACCTGCAAGGACTCTCAGGTCCCAAACCAACATCGTCGTAAACCAGCAGAACAACACGAACATCAACGTCAACGTGTTGGGACGTTCTTTACGTGACGTCGCCCGTGACACCAGGTCTCCACAAAAAATAGTGCGCCTGGCCAATGAGCAACGTGCTACGCATCAGCAGGATCTTCAGAAACTGCGAGAAATCAGTACCAGGCGGCGAGACCACGAACGCTCTCCCAAAGATGTCCCGGTTTCCAAACTGGCCCAACAGGATGGTCCAGCCAAGAAAACCATCGCCCAGGCGGATCGCACTCCACCTCGTAAAGATCTGGCTTTACCCCCGGCACGAAGCATTCGTCAAGCGGACGGATCGCGACTGTCCAACCGTGGAGAAGAGTTGCGCCGCAAACTGGCCGAACAAAAGTCAGCGGCCAAACCGCCGACAGCGAAAACCACCGCAGTACGGCCTACTCCCGAAAAGGTGGCTCCTGGCAAAATCACGCGACCAGTTATCACCAGTAGCC
>CAZXJC010000067.1:0-3616 GCA_964640885.1 uncultured Pirellulaceae bacterium
GCATCGGACTTCGGTTAGGCAAAGCAGTCATCGGTCCCGGGTTAAACACGCGAGCCGAGAGCTTGAGACAAGCCGGGATCGAGGCAGGCACGACCTGTCTAGGTGTCGCTGGCATGCTAATCCTGGCTGCTATCATTGAGAGCTATTTGCGCCAGAGCCATCTTTCGTCAGCGGCTCGCTTATGGTTTGCAACCGGCACGGCTGTCTTCTGGATAATCTTCATTGCCCACGGTGTCATCCGCGAGCGCCAAGCCCTCGCCCAAACCCTCACAGCAGATTCTGTTGTCGTAGATCAATAAACTGGTTGATCAGAGAAATCGTCAACTGCTGCGGCTCCACATCCAGCACATGAACACCGCTGCGTTTAATCGAGTGCAACGCTCGTTCCCGATCACGAAGAAGTCGAAACGTAAGTGCCTTTTCGGTAGCCTCTTGTAGCGATTCAACCGGCGTTTCAAGAATTCCTCTAAGCACAGGCGTTTGCAAAGCAACGAACAGCACCAGATGCCGATGCGTTAGAGCTGCCAGGGAAGCTCGAAATCTCGTCGATGTCTCCGCATCAACGAGATCGGAGAGAACGATGATCAATGATCGTTTCGACTGTTTCGCCTGCAACGAAGCAAACATCTGACTAAAATCGGATTCGCGCCAACGAGACTGCAGGTCATAAACCGCTTCACTCAAGTTACGAATCGATTGAATCCCGGCGACCGGCGGCAAGTAGCCCACTACCTGGTCATCGAACACTCCCAGACCGCAGCGATCGCCACTGGCCAAAGCTACCTGGGCCAACATCAGGCCAGCATCAACCGCAGCGTCAAGCTTGGTTCCGCGTTCGGCATCTGCCACCATCAACCGCCCACAATCCATGATAACCATCAAGTCGCGGTGACGTTCTATTTGATACCGTCGGACAATCGGTCGTCGATACCGCGCTGTCGTGCGCCAGTCAATCCGCCTGGGATCATCCCCCTGACGAAATTCCGTAAGCGATTCAAAATCAGAACCGGCCCCATGCAGTCGACTGTTCGCGCGCTTGTCAAGTTGCAGAATCTGAGCAGACGATTCCTTTTTCAATTCATCCCGCGAACAATAGATTTCTGGCAACACTTGAATTGAATCGGGACAGGGAAGTGGCTGTTGGACTTCCAGTAACCCACGGGGACTCCGGAGTCGCACCCAGACAGGCCCGAACTCGTAACTGCCCCGTACCGGAATGCGCAGTTCAGAGCGGAACGACTGACTCACTTCGGCAGCTCCCATCGTAAATGAATGCGTTTCAAACACCGGCACCGCCTCTGCTGGCAACAGGTCGCGCAGCTCGCCTGCAACCAGTGTCCGGGAGTCATTGCGGAGCCGCAACTCAGCGCCACACGGAACGTCACGACCAACGCCACCTGGCAACTCCCGCGTGACAGAAATCTTACCAGCGTTAACTTTCACAGCTCGATAATCAAGCACCACAAACCAGGAAATCGGAATCACGGCGACGACATATAACCAGACGAGCCCTGGCCATACAAATACCCCGACAGAGACGCTGGTGAGTGCGACTGCTAACCAGATCAGCGTTTGCCCGGGACGAATCCTCATCGCGGCACCTCGACCGTCTCCAAGAGATGGCCGAGCACTTCGTCGGCTGTTGTTCCTTCAAGTTCGGCCGCGGGACTCAGCACAACTCGATGGCGCATGACCGGCAGGAATGCTCTCTTGATATCATCTGGCGTTACAAAATCACGCTCCACAAACCTCGCCAGGCTTTTCGCTCCCATCAATAACATCAAGCCAGCTCGCGGACTGGCACCGACGGAAAGTTCATCGCTGTGACGTGTGCCATGAAGAAGCCGCTGAACATAAACGATCACTTCGTCTCGAATGTGCGTGTTACGAATTTCCTGCCTCGCAGCAAGCACATCTTCGGGTTCAACCACCGTCTGTACATCCATTTCCTCGGGATTCGAAAGTCCGCCGGTAGCATGATGCGACTGCAGTACCCGCTCTTCCTCAGCTGGCTCCGGGTAAGACACATAGACCTTGAACATGAAACGATCCAACTGCGCCAGCGGTAACGGGTAGGTCCCTTCCTGTTCAATCGGATTCTGAGTGGCAAAGGTGATAAAAGGCTCAGGTAACCGATGGGTCACTCCGTCGTAAGTCACGCACAATTCCTGCATCGCTTCAAGCAACGCCGACTGCGTCCTGGCCGAAGCTCGATTTATTTCATCGGCCAACAGGAAATTCGTGAAAATCGGGCCTTGCCGAAATTCGAAACCGTGCGTCTTCTCCAAGTAGACGGATGACCCGGTGATATCATTCGGCAATAAATCGGGGGTCATTTGAACCCGGGCGTAATCGAGATTGATCGCCGTGGAAATCGTCCGTACCAGGAGCGTTTTCGCGGTACCAGGCGGTCCTTCGAGAAGCAAATGGCCACTGCTAAAGAGCGCCGCCAGGGCAAAGTCGACAACATCGTCCTGGCCGTAGATAACCTTGGTAATTTCCTGCCGGAGCGCCTGGTAATGTTTTTCTAGAGACAAGAGAGTATCCTTTGCATAATGTGAATTGTATTCTTTTCCGTTAACCGTCCTCGTTTTTCCAGAGCTCCATCGACCAGCTCAAGAGCCTCAACCAACTGCCGGGCCCGCTGTGGGTCTCGCCGTTGAATCGCGGCAATAATCAACTCCGGTCGCTCTTCTCCTTGGGGCAACGCCAAATCGTGCCGAAGTTTCCAGAGCACACCGCTACGCGTTTCCATCAGCAAAAACTTATCGCTGGACTTACCACGGATGAGCAACCGAGAAGCCGCATCGATATATTCACGAATCGTCCTTCTTGAACCGCTAACAGGTTCCAAGGGGGGGCCCAGGAACACTGATTGATGCCAGACAATCACGCCTGTCACCATCAATAACATCAGGGCCAAAACCGTATACGTCCGCTGGGTAAGCAACCAAATAGGATTACCGCGAATCGTCAGGCCATGATAGAACTCATCAAACACCACAGGCCGATCGGCACCAGCAACGAGATGAACAGCCAGTACGCTGTTGTCACTGCCCGCAACGTTGAAGTTGTGCGCCAAAGCGGGGTCGCTAACAACCAGCACTTCTCCTTTTTCGAGAGGGTACGAGGCGACCAGTGTTCTTTCGATCCCATCGTCGCTCTTTAAAATTAACGTACCGATGGGCTTAGCTATACCCGAAGCAATGACCTGCAAATCTTCTTCGGTCACTTCCAACGACGATACAACATCATTTAAACCCGCCAGTTCACCGGTGGCCTGGACGCCTATATTGCGTATTGGTAATTCTTCAACTTTCCATCGCGAGACGAAGGACTTCGCCCCATCTTCCCGAAGCATCTCCTCGATCGTCCGCCGACGAGGCGACTTCAGAGGCGAGCCATCACAATTGATGTGTTCCAGGTAAACACCGTTTAGACCCAAGGCCTCCAGAACGTCACATCTCCTTGAAAGCCTCTGGAGCCTGACTTTCGGCCCGATTTCCGCCATTTTTTTCGCGGCAGGAGCAACGACAACCCGGCCACCACGGCGAACCCACTGTCCGACTGCATCCAAATAAGCTGGCTCCAGTCTCAAAATATCCGGCAGGGGACT
>CAZXJC010000068.1:0-4004 GCA_964640885.1 uncultured Pirellulaceae bacterium
TCTCATGACGGTCTGCTTTCGTTTAGAACAGGGAAAAGTGGCTATTTGAAAATGGTGCAATTGGACTAGCGCGAGGATCATTCTAACCCTCTTGAGTAGTCATGAGCAAACGAAAATGTCTCCAGCGGTGTAGAGCCTTGCATGCACTCGGCTCAGGGGCCATAAATAGGAAGTCTGCCAGGAATTGTATTGACCTAACGGTGATGTACTATGCTTTTGGCTAGTGGCTTACAGACGCTCGATCTGGTTGTCGTGTTTTTCTACATGGCTGCCATTCTCCTGGCTGGCTGGTATTTTTCCCGAGGGCAGCGTGAGGCGGCGGATTTTTTTGTGGCCGGCAGGTCGATGCCTTGGATGGCCGTCGGTCTCAGTATTATTGCCACACTTCTTTCCACGCTGACTTACCTGGCGGCACCCGGTGAAATGATCCAGCATGGTCCGGCTCTGGCGCTAGGCTGGCTCTCGATTCCGTTCACGTTCTTTATTGTGAACTGGTTATGGATTCCATTCTTCATGAAACTGCGGGTGACAAGCATTTATGAATACCTGGAGCCTCGTTTCGGGCTGGCTACGCGTTGGGTGGCCGTTGGATTGTTTGTCTTTGTGTTACGGATTCTCTGGATGGCAATGATTGTTTTGACCGCATCCGTGGCGGTGGCGCAGATAACGCACGAGATCGCCCAGCAGTCACTCCCCTGGCATCCCACTTCGAACCAGTGGGATCTGCAGGTGCTTTGGTCAGTGGGGATCCTGGCCACTCTCTACACGATGATGGGCGGAATTAAGGCCGTGATTTGGACTGATGTTGCCCAGTTCGTAGCACTGTTGGCTGGGCTTGTCCTGACGATCTTGTATGTGTTCCTGGAGACCAAGACCGGCCCAGTTCAGTGGTGGACGAACTTGACCAGCGAGGCTGGTGCTCAGGGGGGATTTCCTGACTGGTTCAGCCTTGATATTACCAATCGCAACGTTATTCTTTTTACGATTATGAATGCCGTAGCCTGGTATTCATGCACTTTCATCGCCGACCAGGTAGCAGTCCAACGGTACTTGACGACCAAGTCGGTAAAGGCCGCGCAGCGCGGGAACCTGGTCAATTTTATCGGTGACTTTGTCGTCATGATCTTGCTGGCCCTCTGCGGGATGGCTTTGTTGACCTATTATCTTGATGCCGGCCACCAGACGGTCTTCGTTGACGGGATTACGAACCCACGAGACCCGGCCGTGGCAGACAAAGTCTTTCCTCACTTTATTGCCCACGGCCTGCCCGTGGGCGTTTCCGGATTTGTGATTGCAGCGCTTTTTGCCGTTGCGATGTCCAGTCTTGATAGTGGGCTTAATTCCATTGCCGCGGTGATTACGACCGACGTGGTCAGGCGTCGAAATCCGGAGTTGGATGAGAGGCGCGAATTGCAGTTGGCGCGGCTCCTGACGGTCTTAGTCGGGGGCGTCTGTACACTGACGGCTTACCAAATGTACCTGGTACCGGGCGATTACAATATTATTGGTTACACAGCGCGTACGTTTAACTTGGCGTTGGGTCCGCTCGGGATGATTTTTATAGTTGGCCTGTTTTTCCCGCGTGTGGGTGAGCGAGCAGTCCTGGTTGGCGTGGCGGTTGCATTCCTGGTCGCAACCTGGACCGCCTGGTCGGTGGAGATCAGTTGGCTTATTGGGTGGACGGAGTTTGAAGGACTTGCCGATGCGCAGCAGCAGTTGCTGGGGCCGAGTCCCTTCCTGATCACACCGTTTGCCCTGGCAGCCGGAGTCTTGGCTTCACTGGCAGCTTCGTTGGTTTTCCCTAATGCCAGCTTGGAGAATGCACGTCGGCAAAGCTGGCGAGCAGTGATGAAGCGTTCTGAAGAGGAGCCCTGCCCATGATCAGTGAAGTTCGAGCGATTGATGTACATGCCCATTACGGTCCGTACCGTGGAAAGTCTCACTCGCTGCTGGCGGAGTTTTGCAGTGCCACGGCCGATGTTGTGGTGGCGCGTGCCCGAGCTGTCAATGTGGCTACGACGATTGTCTCGCCGCTGACTGGCTTAATGCCACGGGGCGAGGCTAGTGCCTGCGAGGGAAACCGTGAGGCGAGCGAAGTGGTTGCCGCGACAACCGGTTTGCTGCAATGGGCCATTGTTAATCCACTTGAACCGGAAACCTATGAACAGGCCGCTGAGTTGTTGCAGCAGCCCAAATGCGTAGGAATTAAGTTGCATCCCGAGGAACACCAGTATCCGGTTGCTGACCACGGGGACAAGTTATTTGAGTTCGCTGCTACCCATGACGCGGTGGTTCTTGTTCATAGTGGGGATCCATACAGTTGGCCGGAAGACTTTTTGCCCTTTGCAAATCGCTACGACAATATCTCCGTTATTCTTGCTCACCTGGGTAATGGTGGGGGAGCGCAGGGGGACCCTTCGCTGCAGGTGCGAGCGGTCCAGGAATCGGTGCATGGAAATGTCTTTACCGACACCTCCAGTTCCCGGTCGATCTTGCCGGGGCTGCTTGAATGGGCGGTGGCGGAAATTGGGGCGGAGAAAATTCTTTTCGGGACCGACACGCCGCTTTACGAGACGGCCATGCAGCGAATCCGTATCGACAAGGCGGAGCTTTCAGATTTGCAGAAGGAATGCATCTTGCGCGAGAATGCGATCGCTTTGTGGTCAGGGGAATTGTTTGAAAGGAATGCGTCATGCTAACACGGGAAACGTTTACGGGGCCTTGGGCTGGTCTGCCAGTTTCCTGGACGGATCGGAACGAACTGGATATTGAGACGTATCAGGCTGACGTGGTCCGCTGTTGTCAGGCTGAGGTGCCGGGTATTTACACGGCCGGCACAACCGGCGAGTTTTACGCCATGGAACTGGATGAATTCCAACAGGTTACCGAGGCCACGGTCCAGGCGGCCGGGGATTACCCGATCCCGGTTATGATTGGCGTTACTTCGACCTACACGCTTGGCGCCGAGCGACGGGCTGCCCTGGCAGCTGAGGCGGGCGCCGATGCTATCCAGGTGGCTCTGCCGTTCTGGCTGGCGGTCGACGATGACCGGCTCTTACCCTTTTTTGAGGCGGTCTCTGCGGCCAGTGGTCATTTACCGCTTAGTATCTACGAGACAACTCGCTGTAAAACGACCCTTTCGTTAGAGCAGCATCGAATAATCCAGCAAACCTTACCCAACTACTTGATGGTGAAAGCCAATGAGGGGACTATCGGCTGTTCGGATGATGGTTGCCGAGAGCTTTCCAAGTGGGTCAACGTCTTCGTAGGAGAGAGTAAGTGGCGGAAACTGGTCCCCTGCGGGGCGCGTGGCGCATGCAGTTCTATTGTCTATTGGAATCCACGGGTGCTCCTCGGTTACTGGCAGGCGATTAGCGCGGAACAAGGTGATCAGGTCCGGACTCTGGCCGACCGGTTCGATAGCCTTAGTGCATTCCTGGGAGATTATTTCGGATCGCGTGGTTTTACCGATACGGCATATGATCGACTTGGCGCGGTGGCCAGCGGGTTCTTGAAGACGAGCCTGACAAACCGAGCGCCTTACGTTTCACCAACCGAGGAAGATGTCAAAGCGTTACAGCACTGGTACCGCGATCATTTTCCGGAGATGCTGCAACTTTAAAGGGCTGCCGGGTTTCGTCCTCGAGGACAGGATCTTAGTCGAGGAGGACCAGGGTGTCATGTAATTCGTGGGTGCCCTGTTGGCCCCGCGGTAACGGTTCAGACAGTTTTTTTCCAGCAGTCGTGATCACACGGCAGAGTGCTTCGGTGGCGTGGCCTTCACGCATGCCCGTGGTGAGTTGGTCGCAGAGGTTGTCGAGGAAATCCTGGCCGACCTGGTCCATTACGTTTTGGTCTCCAAGGACAACGGCCAGGCGCTCAAAAAGTTAAAGGTAGAGTAGCAGCCCCGTGGCTTCCTTGGTGTGGTGGATTCGTTTGTCGTATAAGGTCTCCCGAGCACGTGCGGAAACTTCGTCCAACATCTGCCGGCGTTGTGTAATGAG
>CAZXJC010000069.1:0-3252 GCA_964640885.1 uncultured Pirellulaceae bacterium
AAAAGGAGCCAGCCTCAACCGGACCTAAAGAAACACTTCCCACCGCAAACGCCGGACGAGATGTAGCTGTGAAACCCAACAAAGAGGACCGCATGTATGCAACAGGCGACCGTGGCGACGCACGTGGCAAAGTAGTTTACCATTGGTCATTCGTCTCGTTCCCTGAATCGAGCAAACTCACGATCCAGGATCTTCAGTTTGCTGATACGCGTAATCCCGTGTTTGTTCCTGACGTAATCGGAACCTACGAACTTGAATTCACCTTTCAGATCGGAGACAAAAAAGCTACCGACAGGGTCTCCGTTCTGGCAGCCGCGGAAAACACCGCGCCCATCGCAACGACCGATGACATCACTTGGTTCCTGGACCAGGAAGGCCCCATCAACCTGGACGGTTCAGGCAGTTTTGACCCGGACGGAGATGCCTTGACGAGCCATTGGACTCTCGTCAAAAAGCCAGCAAACAGCAAACTTAAGACCAGTGATATTGCCAATGCGGACCTACTTCAACCCGGCAGCAAGCTCTCTGGAGCCAGCTATTACCTCTTCTTCGCACTCTGCATGCTCGTCACAGCCATTCTCTTCATCCCGGTGGCCATGCGTTACCCGGTAAAGTCTTACGATCCCGATAGCGAGCAACCTACGCCCCCGACGGACGAAAGCTAGCCTGCTAGCAAGCTCTGATGGTCAAGTGTCGTCCCGTTTCGCGTGATTTTATCCTCGAAAAACAGACCTTTCCCTTACTTGACAAACAAATCCACAACCGTTTAACTATTATTTACGAACGCACACCGAGTCTGACCTTTTTAGTAATTCTCTAGAACTTTCGCCGGTGGGTCATTTCAGCCGAGAATTACTTCCAGCCTTGGTCAGGAAATTTAGACAGTATTAGGAGATGAAAGCAATGACGAAACGAGTTTTTGGAATCGCACTAAGTATGTTTCTCGGCTTGGCCATGGTGTTGATGCTGACACCCGCTCAGGTCGAAGCCACCCCGAACATTAAGAAGGCTTTTGACGCCGGTTACGTCAAGACCAGCACCGATGCCGCTTTCAAAGCTGCCGCTGCCAAAGCCAAATGCAATATTTGCCACTATGGCAAAAGCAAGAAAATGCGAAACGATTTTGGAAAAGCCATTTCCAAGTTCACCAACAAGAAAGAAAAAGACGCGACCAAACTCGGAGCCGCCCTCAAGAAGGCCGTCCTCGAAAAGAACGCTGACAAAGCGACGTTTGAATCGCTGATTAAAGCTGGCAAACTGCCTGGTAAAGCACCTGCACAATAACCAGCTGGCTTTAACGAGTCCAAAAGAACCGTTGTTCCTGAGCCTTGTGCTTAGAGCAGCGGTTCTTTTTTGCGCGCCTAGCGATCGATTTGGATCGTGACGTGAAACACCGCTTCTTCCCCAGCTGGCAGTAGGCGCAACCCACAGCGTTCTTGGCCTATCGGCAAATCGTACGCTGCCGACACCATCGAGTAGGGCTCAATACAGATCGCTTCCCGGTGAGGAGGGGTGTAAACCACGCAGTGGGGAAAGCTCTCATCGAAGCTTTGCGTAACGCGCAGTCCACTACCGGGATCCAGAATCGAGGTCACCACCTGGTCACCAGCGGCCGTAAGCCCGGTAAAAATATCATCCAGCGTTAAACCCTCAAAAGGAACGCCGGACTGATAGTCCTCATCAGCCCCTAATGTCAGCTGTCGACCGGTCGGAATCATCTCCACCAGTTCCCAACGCTCAGCAACGGGCAATCTCAGCTGGCACTCGCCCGCACTACTGCCCCCGATTGGCAGTGCAAAATAGGGATGCGTCCCCAGGCCGTAGGGAAGGGGGGTGTCGCTCGGATATTTCACCCGGTAGCTACAGACCAGCTGGTCCGTTTCCACTCGGTAGTCGGCAGTGATGACAAAATCCGTCGGCCAATGCTCTAACAGTTGCGGATCATCCAGTGAAGCCTGAAATTCTCCCACCAGCCGATCGGGATGCTGTTCAATGACACGCCAGGGCCTTTCGTGTACGAACCCATGGATGGCATTACCCTGGCCATCGCCGGCTGGCAGGGTGTAATCCTGTCCCTCCCAGTGAAAAACAGTCCCCTGGATCCGTCCCGGAAAGGGAAACAGAATCGGAATCCCGCTTCCCGAGGGTCGTTCGGTCCCATCAGCAAAACCAGGGGCAGACCAGATAATGTCCACGTCCTGGCCGGCGTGCTTCACTTGCAGCCGATAGCAGTTAAAGCCAAAGCCGCTGGAAATATCCGCAACGGTCTCTCCCGTTGCATCAGCAATACGAATCGACTCCGGTTTCATGATCGCAGCTCCTCTTTGTTGTCAGGCCCCTGAAGACAAGCGACTGGAATCGACTCAGGCTGCGACTGACGACAGGCCGTCTCCTGTTGGCGACTTTGCCGCGCCACCAGGGTCATCAGCAAGATCACCAGGATCATCAACGAAATGGTGCGGACTGCCAGCACCCGTTGAAACGCTCCAAAGGCCAGTACGGAAAGACAATGCATCAGCGCCAGCGCACCGACCAGCGAGGCGACGAAGAGACCAGTGGTTACCAGGCTTCCCCCCATAACCGTTCGCTGCGCAGCGGGATCCATTTGCAGGATAATCCAAATCCCGACTGGCAGTTGAAGCAGGGTTGCTACCAGGGCCAGCCGTGCGCCCCAGCGTGCCGGCTGGTATGTCGCTTCGGTCGTTTCCGCAGACCCTCCCTTTTTGAGCGTGTAGATAATGAGCGTAATTCCGCTGACCGCCAATGCCGCCAGGCAGAAATGGACGGTACGAGCCACCACATAGCCGTCGACCAGTCGAGCCCGGAACTCAGCACTGGTCAATTCGGCACCGGCCGGATTGAGTTGGGAGAAGATCAGGAACAGCGGCGGAAAATGGTAAAGCAAATTAGTGCTCGCCAGCAACGGTAAAAGCCAGCGCAGTCGTCGCTTGGCGCCACAACAAGTCGTCGCGTCGCGCCAGCTGAGGCGATACAGGTAGAGCAGGACCAGCGAGAAAAGCCATTCCCAGACACCGAAATGGACTCGCGAGGCCAATCGCATCAATTGTTCCCGATACTGAGCATCCCAGAGAAAACAGCCGGCCACAACACCCAGCAACGTCCCGACCAGCAGGGCGTGCAACGAGGCCTTTAAGAGAAACCGGCCAGCGCGGCCAGCCTCTTCATCACCACGGCCTTCTTTACGGTCGAGCCACAAGCAGACCATGGGCCCGGCGGCCGCCAAGTCGACGC
>CAZXJC010000070.1:0-2559 GCA_964640885.1 uncultured Pirellulaceae bacterium
TCGCGCTCTTTCTGAAACGGCGACTTCGGGCCCGCCCACGAATCACTGCCCCCCTTGTCGGCGCCAGCATGCCACATCGTCCCAGATGCCAGCACTTTAAACCTGGCCGTTGACTTCTTGAGCGAGTCGAGTAGCCACTTCTTCTGCACTGCACCGAGCATCGTGAAACGCTTGTCCGCCCCCGTGTGCCTCGCGGTCTTCGGGCCATGACGATAGAAACGACCATCCGTCATGAATACCTCCACATCTCCTATCCGAAAGTTGTGATACGCCCCCGGCGCCTCTGGTTCGATGCCATAAAACGGGTTGTTCCAGTTTTCTCGGAAGACCTTAAGGTTCGGACGTTTCCAACTTGTCTCCAACCCGTAACTTCCTTCAGAGTCGTTCTTGGCCATGTCATGATCGTCCCACACGGCATAGATGGCCGTGCTCGCAATTAGCTCGCGATACTCCTGTCGCAACATACGACGATAGTAGTGCAAGCGCTGGACATTTTGATGCGTCGTCTGGTCGATGTAGACGTTGTCGCCGAGTCCCAAATAAGCCATTGGCCGTGTCTCTGCCATGACGCGCCAGATTCCCTCGTGTGTCGGCACATAGCGTGCCCCGGAACCGAATGTGATCGCGAACTTAGCACCCTGGCCCGGCTTGGGCGCCGTCCTGAAACGGAAGTGATCCTTCTTGATCTCATGACCGTCTACCACCACCGCATACTGGTAGTCGGTAAACGGCTTTAGCCCCGCAAGGTTCGCCACGCCCGTAAAGTCTGATCCTGCTGTTGTCTCTACAACAGCAGATTTCAAAGGACCACATGTCACCTGGAACGATGCCGGCGCGGCCGTCCGCACCCAGATTTTCACTGACTCCGAACTCACACACCCAATCATCGGCCCATTAAACAACTGCAGCTCATGCTTCTTCACCAACGCCTGAAACGCCGGCTCCTCAACTAACTGTACAATGCTGCCGGTCGCCCCCCAACGCCCTTCCAGCGCCCTCGGCCCATCCCGCAACGCCTCAATCATGTACGGATCCAGATCCAACATCACCGGATCCTGCTCCCCGTCCGTGACCGGAGGTTTGGCCCACGCATTGTGCATCAAGAGAACAACACAGGTAATCGCCAACAGCCACCACGATTTCGATCGAAGAATCAAGTACCTAAACATTCGATGCTCTCCCGTCTAATTGAGAAACAATTGCTTTTTCCCGACCCAAGGAAGATATCCTGACGGGGTGCAGTATTCAAGGAAGCCGGTCAATCTGCTTATTATTCTCCGAAGACGAACCAGGGGACGAGTAGCCACTAGCGGACCCGCAGGACTGCCTGCTGCTCGTCGGCCCTGCTCAACGTCGGCTAACGCCTGCTATGAAAAACGGCACGTTGTTTCCATCATCCTGCCAAAAGACTTGCCAGGACCGCCGCAGCGGGCGAAGATGGGGGAATAGCTCTGACACTGTGTAACAATAGACCAAACGAGCAAGGAAAATGTCATGTCGCAATATTCACCACAAAGCGAATCGCAAACGGTAGCGGCTCTGAATGCCCTTGGTGCAACTATCGGGAAGGATGACGAGGGAAACGTCGTCATGGTCAATCTAGACCGCTCTCAAGTTACTGATTCAGATCTGCGACTGGTCGAGCAGCTAACAAAAGTAGAGCTTCTAAGTTTTCGGGGTACGCAGATCACGGACGCAGGCCTTATCCACCTAAAGGGACTGGCTAACCTGAAAGAATGCTATTTCACCATCGCTCAACCAGGACTGGAAGCTCTCAAGCAAACCTTGCCGAACTGTTACTTTGCCGAAGATTAACGATCGCCACACAGCTGTTTCTAAACACTTAGCACCTGCCAAAAGACTTGTACCAGCCGCCCCAGAAGGCGAAGATGGGGGCCGTGAAAACTTTTCCCCGGGAAGATACGTCATGAAAAAAGTCATCGGCATCTTGCTGCTGCTAGTGCCCCTGGCCGGGTGTGGCTCCAATTCCCAAAAGGATAACGACGAGAGAGCCGATCCGGGGTGGCTCACAGGGTCCCAGTCTGCTGAAAACAGAGGATCGCCAAAAACGGACTTGCCCGCTTTGCTAAGCGGGAAGCGGGTCAAGGTTAAACTTGACGTTCCTCATCGTTTCCTTGGTGAAGTGGCGTGGGGCGACTTTCACGCGAACGGTACCGCCTATCTCGGGAACGCAAAACGGGGGCAATTTCCAGATAAGCTGCAGTGGCGAGTTGCGGGAAAGAAAGTGATTGTAGGAGATTCCCCAAATGCCGAATCCGGCTATGAGTTCATCGAGCTTGCAACCCCAGTTCTCAGTGTGGGGAGCTCAGTTTTCCTCTTTGGCTCTGACGACCCGTCGGAATCCCAAGGATTTAAAGGAACCATTGCAAGTCTAGATCCTATTCCGTCAACACCTGCACCCGCTGAACAAACCATCCAAAACCAGGATCAACCAAGCAAGGGCCAGCCTCGTAACGAGACCGAGCAGAAAGCAGTGGCAGCCCTCAAAAACATCGATAAATACTTACGCATTGTCCTCGATCAATCTGGAAACGTAGA
>CAZXJC010000071.1:0-7448 GCA_964640885.1 uncultured Pirellulaceae bacterium
AATTGCAAAAGAGCTAGCACAACGGTATAGGCCCAGATTTGTTTTTGACGTATCCTGACGGAACAACTGCTCCCTATTCTGGAGCTTCACTTAGTTCTGTTCCTAAATTCACTGGTCAACACACTCATGAATCCAAATCGCCAAAAACTGATGATTGCTAGTTTCCTAACGCTGATAGCTGCTGGCGTTGGCTTTTCTATTCGAGCAGCCATTCTCGGTGACTGGTCGGCAGATTTTGGTTTCACCAAATCCGAGCTGGGAACGATCACCGGAGGTGGCCTCGTCGGTTTTGGTGTCACAATTATTGTCTGCAGCTTCATCTTGGATTTCGTCGGATACAAACGAATGCTATTGCTGGCCTTTATCCTGCACGTAGTTTCTGGCGTCATAACCCTGGCAGCACAGCCGGTATACAATGCGTTCGGCCGTGAAGCCACCTTCGATTGTCTTTGGTGGGGCATGTTCTTATTTGCCCTGGCCAACGGCATCTGCGAGGCCGTGATTAATCCATTAATCGCAACGGTTTACTCGAAAGAAAAGACTCATTACCTCAATATCCTGCACGCCGGGTGGCCAGGTGGTTTGATCCTGGGAGGTGTTTTTGCTTATCTCTTTGCTGGCGAAAGTGCTGTCATCAGCCACTTGCCGTGGGAAGTTCCGATCGCCATGTTCCTGATACCGACCGTCCTCTACGGCTGGTTTGTGTTGAAGGAGGACTTTCCAAAATCTGAAACAAATTCAGCGGGTATTGGAATCGGAGATATGGTCAAGGAATTGGCTGCACCCGTTTTATTGTTGCTATTCGTTCTGCACGCCATGGTCGGTTACGTCGAATTGGGGACCGATAGCTGGATTACTAACATCATGAACAATGTTATCGCTGGCAAGGCGATCCTGCTGTTCATTTACACGTCTGCCCTAATGTTCGTATTGCGTTTCTTTGCCGGTCCGATTGTAGAACGCATCAACCCCGTCGGTTTATTGATGGTAAGTGCGGGATTTGCAACAGTCGGACTCTACATGCTAGGCAGTACCCAGACAGGTTTGATTATCATCTTGGCCGCTACCATCTATGGCCTCGGCAAAACGTTCTTCTGGCCAACGATGCTAGGTGTTGTCGGTGAACGATTCCCACGTGGTGGAGCGGTCACGATGGGTATGATTGGGGGCATTGGCATGCTCTCGGCTGGCCTACTAGGAAGTCCGGGAATTGGCTACAAGCAGGACTTCTATGCCTCCAAGCAATTAAAGGAAGAATCAAAAACCACCTACAACCTGTACAAAGCTGAGAAGACGAACTCATTTCTGGTCTTTCCAGAAATCAGCGGTCTTGATGGAATTAAAGTGAGTGTTGCCACGGAGCAAAAAGATGGCAAACCAGCTGCCGCGACAACGCTCAAAGCCGAAATAAGCCGACTACAGGGAGATGAATCAGGCAATGTAGCGGTTGCCAAGGCGCTGAAGGAACTTCGGAAAACAGAGCAGTGGTGGACTCAAGAAGCAGCAGCAACCGGCGCGGCGGATGCCAAGTTAATAACTGACGCCAACCTTTACGGTGGACAAATGGCCTTAAAATGGACTGCAGTTGTCCCACTGGGGATGTTTGTCGGTTACTTGTTCCTGTTCATCTACTTCCAATCAACTGGCGGCTACGTCGTCGAACAGTTGGGCTCGGCAGGTGGCCAAGCAGAACCGACTGCTGAACCAGCGGAAGCATCCAGTTACCCACCAGCAGCAGACGAGGCGGATGCTGGCGGTGGTGATGAGCCGGCAGCTGAGTAATCTCACTCAAGAATGCTTTTCACGAGGGCGAGTCAACCAGAGTGACTCGCCCTCTTTTTTTGCCTCCACCCGACCTGGCAACGATTGCACGGTCGGCGGCCCGTTATCGGAGCCATTGCCTGTCACCATCTCGGCCAGTCGTTGCCACTGCTGGCTCACCATCTCCTGGCGGGGCCAGGACTGATCCTTCCAGATTGCCACCAGCAGTTCCCGTACCAGGTGCGGCTGGTCAGTGGCCAGTGCCTGGCAATCAATCCGCACCTGCTGTTGCTGGTCGTCTTCTTGACACTCAACCGACTGCTCGATCAAATCACTTGTCAACAGATCGAGCACTTGCTGCACTTCGGCAGCTTGTTCAGAGAGCCGTAGAAGGGCATCTTGGACACCCTCCTGGTACTGGCTCTGAAGCTCGGGCAGTAACTGCTGACGGATCCGGTTGCGCATGTATTGCAGATCCTGGTTCGAGGCATCGGTTTGCCAGGGCTGGTCAACAGACTTCAAGTAGTCGAGCACGGTAGTTCGTCGGCAGTGGAGCAGGGGCCGCATCAGGCCAATACCGTGATCCAACTGTCGTACCCTTGGAATCCCGGCCAATCCGGCAATACTCGTTCCTCGCATAATCCGATGCAAAATCGTTTCAACCTGGTCATCGGCCGTATGGGCCACGGCCACGTAACGTGCCCCTACTTGCCTGGCACTTTGAATTAAAAACTCGTACCGCTGGTCGCGGGCCGTGGCTTCATTTTGTAGTTCGTTCCCGCTCGCCATCCCACAAAGGCAAGTAAGCTGCAATTGCTCGGCAAGCTGTTCGACAAAAGCTCTATCCTCGGCCGATTCATCTCGCCAGCGATGATCAAAATGGGCCACTACTAGTTGTCCTGCCCCGCCATTGCGCAAGGCCTGCAGGCCACGCAGCAAAGCTACGCTATCGGGGCCGCCAGAAACGGCTACCAGCACAGTCAAATCAGACCATTGGTGAACCGGCCAGGAAGCTGCCAATTGGCTTTCGAGCGGATGGCTCATGGCTCAAAAATATCTCCGTGGGGACAATCCAGTTCGGCACCAAGCCCTCAAAACCCAGGCACTTTATCCTAATTTAGCGATTGCGGGGGCCCAATGATATGCAGGGACCAGGGACTCTGCTAACATACTAGACAGTAGCTATCCGTCCCAGCATATTTTGGGAGTCCCGGAGGCTACCGTAACCATATCAATTACCTTTAGTAACGAAAGATTGTGTCTGGGGTGTATCCAGCCATTTGTGGAGACCATCAGGCAGTTCCAAGACAAAGTTTGAGGTTAGTAGTTACCAGCGGGGGCCTGCCGGCTCCCATGGATTTATTATTGAGTAAGATCCCATGACGAATTGGCTGTTTGCCGTCCTGCAGATGTTGGGCCGGCTATTTAATTGGTTCCGACGTCCCTATCAATCGGTCATGATCCGATCCGATGGTCGCCAGGTTACGCAACCGGTGGCTTATCGCGGGGAAATCTGGGGCCCTCGTGAAGTGGAGGACCGGGCACCTGTTAGCGCCGCCAGAGATCGCGGCAAAACCAGCGGCAACACGCTGGCAGGCCGGAACAATCAATCACCGCGAGTTTAAACAGTTAAGCGTCATCTGATCTGAACAACCGAATGTAACTACGGTTCAACTTTGCTGTTGCCCTGCTGGCAACGGGGACCGCTGCGGTTCACCACACCTGTCTCTGGCGTTTGATAAATGCCCGCGACAGGGAACTGAACTCATGGACAGCAGGTCTGCTGATCATGAGCACAGGTACCCGCGCTACTCAATCGAGCAGCCGCCGGGTGGCACCCTGGCCGATAAGAAAGCGAGCGGTAACCGTGTTGGATCAAAAAGGAATTCTTATTGCAGCCAGCGCAGCTGCCATCGCCATTGCGCTAAACTGGATCGTCATCAAGCTATTGGGTTTACGAAGTACACAGGCTGCCGAGGCCAAGGGACGCATGATCCTGGAAAAGGCTGACCAGGACGCCAAAGCTAAGCTGCGAGAGGCCGATCTTGAGGCCAAGGAACAGATGCTCAAGGTGCGGGCTGATACGGAAAAGGAGATGGCCGAGTCACGGGAAGAATTACGTGAACGGGAGCATACGCTCGACAAGCAGCAGGAGGGGCTCGACCAGCAAAGCGAGGACTTGCGAAAGCAGGAACGGACCGTTGAGAACAATCAGCGACGAGTAACCGAACGGATTGCTCAAACCGACAGTCGTCGGGAAGAACTCGACAAGCTGTTGGACACGCAGCGTCAAAGCCTCCACGAATTAAGTGGTCTCAACAAGGAACAGGCCACCGATCGATTAATGACACTGATGAGTGACGAACTGTCCCAGGAAGTTGGCACCCTGGTTCTGAAGCATCGCAAGGAGGCCAAGGAAGTTTGCGACCAGCAGGCTCGTGACATTCTACTGACCGCCATGCAACGCTACGCATCGGCTCACACGGCCGACAGTACCACCAGCACGGTCGACATTCCCAACGACGACATGAAGGGACGGATCATTGGCCGAGAGGGAAGAAACATTCGCGCTTTCGAGAAAGCCACCGGAGTAGATGTCATTATCGACGACACTCCAGGGGTCGTTATCGTAAGTGGATTTGACCCTGTCCGACGAGAAATCGGGCGTCAATCACTCAATCAACTCATCGCCGATGGCAGGATCCATCCCTCTCGCATTGAAGAAGTGGTCAAATCAACTAGCAAGGAAATCGACTCGTTCATCAAGCAGAAGGGAGAGGAGGCAGCTCAAGAAGTAAATGTGCTGGGTCTTCCTCAACCGGTACTGGCGATGCTTGGGCGTCTCCATTTCCGGACCAGTTATAGCCAAAACGTGCTCCGCCACAGTATCGAAGTGAGTCATCTGACAGGAATGCTGGCCGAGATGGTCGGATTGGACGGTGACGTCGGGCGCCGCTGCGGATTACTGCACGATATCGGCAAGGCGGCCGACCATGAACTGGAAGGAGGCCATCCAAAGATTGGCGCCGACCTGCTCAAGCGGCATAAAGAATCGGTCGAAGTCGTCCACGCCGCTTTTGGACATCACGACGAGATCATTACCGAATACCCCTATACCATGCTGGTGGCTACCGCCGACGCCTGCAGTGCGTCACGCCCGGGAGCCCGTCGCGAGTCCCTGGAACGCTATATCAAGCGAATGGAAGAACTGGAAACGATTGCCAAGGGGTTCTCCGGTGTAGAACAGGCTTTCGCCATTCAAGCTGGCCGCGAACTGCGGGTGCTAGCCAGTGCTCGGGAAACCAATGACCAAAGTGCCGCCAAGATTTGCCGTGATATCGCCAAGGCTTTTGAAGAGCAATTGACCTATCCGGGCGAGATCAAGGTAACCGTAGTACGCGAATCTCGTTTTAGTGAAGTTGCTCGCTAAGCCACCAGGTGTGAAGACAAGTCCTCCAAAAGGTTTTCTTCGGTCGTGAAAGGAAGTTGTTGTGCGAATCCTAATGATTGGCGATATCGTCGGCAAACCGGGCTACCGAATCGTCTCCCATGGTCTACCCGCACTCATTGCTACCCACGAAATCGACCTGGTAATTGCCAATGCGGAAAACGCAGCTGATGGTTCAGGACTAACACCGAACATCTACAAAACCCTGATTGCCGCTGGCGTGGATTGCATCACCCTGGGAGATCACATTTATCGCCGCCGTGAAATTCTCAAAATACTCAAAACGGAAACCAATATCGTCAAACCAGCAAATTTCCCGCGGGAAGCAGCTGGCCAAACGTGGACAACCGTAACCGCGAGAAACGAGCAGCAGGTGGCTGTCGTCAGTTTACTCGGCCGTGTTTTCATGCGACCCGTAGACTGTCCTTGGCATGCTATTGACCGAGTGCTAGGTGAGATCCCGACACACATTCGAACCATCATGGTTGACTTTCATGCCGAGGCAACCAGCGACAAGCAATTGATGGGGCGATACCTCGATGGACGTGTTTCAGCCGTGGTGGGGACGCACACCCACGTGCCAACTGCCGACGAGCAGATTTTCCCGGGCGGAACCGCCTTCCAGTGTGATCTGGGGATGACCGGACCATACCAGAGCATCCTGGGCCGAAAAATAGACCCCGTACGACAAACAACGCTCTCTTTCTTACCAGAACGTTTTGAAGTGGCTACCGAAGATGTCCGACTCTCAGGAACCCTGATCGATACGGACCCGGAGACCGGAAAAGCAACTGCTATCAAACGCCTTATGGTTCATTGGGATGATTTGGCAGGCCTGGAAGCTGTTGCCAGCAAGAGTAGTTCCCAGAGAACTTAGGCTTCTCCCACCTGGAACGGCTAAATCGACCTTGCCGACCCCTACGGATCCGAGTATTCTTTGCCAACTTTTCTCTAGAGAAATGTACTGCGTGTGTCTGCTGCAATGCCTACAAAGCTGGCCTGGTACCAACGAACCGCATTGCTGTTGATTAGCTTCAGCCTGCTTGGTTTATTTGGCCTGGCCGCTACGCTGCAGCCGGACGAACGTGGCTATGGAACTCATGAGCAATTTGGTTTTAGTCCCTGCTGGTTTGTTGAACACTGGAATATACGATGTCCTTCCTGCGGAATGACAACTTCCTGGGCTCACCTGACACGGGGAAAAATATGGGATTCATTGCAAGCCAACAGTGGCGGAACGGCATTGGCCGTACTGGCTCTGTGGCTCAGTTGGGCCTTACTGGCGTCCGCTCTCCGCGGCCACTGGATCGGCCAGCTGCCCGGCAACTGGACCTCGGTGGTGATACCGCTAACGATCGGTACCATCATCATCGTGGATTGGATTATTCGTTTGTCATGAACAGGAAATAACCATGGATCGGATTCGTTTGCGCCACTGGCAACCCGTCATCATCTTGACCTGCTTAACGGTTCCACTGGCCGGGTGTGGCCTACTGGCTCACAGCCTGTATGTCATCAAGGGCAACAAGGTAAAACCAATCTATGACGACCTGCACAACCAGCGTGTTGCCGTCATCTGCATGGCAAGTTCTCCAGCAGCTGGTCCCAACTCACCATCGGGCATGATTGCTCGGGAAGTCTCGACCATCCTCACCAAAAATGTTGAGAATATTGAACTAGTAAGACAGAGCGAGATCGCCGACTGGATTGACCGCAATCACTGGGATGAACTCGACTACCTGGAGTTGGGACGGGGTGTCAATGCAGCTCGCGTGATCGCCCTGGACTTGGAATCGTTTCGTTTGCGTGAAGGAAAAACGCTCTTCAAGGGACGGGCCACCGTGACAACAACCGTCTACGACCTGACTAAAGGAGATAAGATCGCCTACCAGGCGACTGCACACGACTTCATGTTTCCACAGAATGGTGCCCGACATACGGCGGAGACCACGGAAGCCAGTTTTCGCAGAATGTACGTGCGGGCCCTCGGCCGTCACTTGGCAAAAGCTTTCTACTCATACGACCTGAAAGAAGACTTTGCCTACGACGCCACCTCGATCCGACGCTAACTGCGGATTCTTGTGGCTAAGAGATTCGCGAACCGTCCTGCTTTAGAGCTTCGGCGGCTTTCGCTTGGGCGCCGGTTTCTTGAGCTTGCGGGCTGCATCATCGGTTGCTGGCCCCGGATTACCGCCACCGCCACCGCCACCTCGCGCTGGTGGGGCAAGATCAGTAAAAT
>CAZXJC010000072.1:0-12646 GCA_964640885.1 uncultured Pirellulaceae bacterium
ACTGAGAAGTAGGGCTACTTTGTGGACGGTCGCAAGCAGGAGCACTACAGCTGACAGACCTGCACCAACACCTGCCGGCAGCGAACCAAGCGACCCATATGATCGGCAAACAATTTGACCGTATTCTTGTCAGCCCCAGCCTGCAAAAAGACGACAATAAGAAACGGGACCTCATTTTTGATTCAATCCGCTCCGCCAAAGACCTGGTCGTCCGAGGTGACAAGGCAGATACCGAACATCGTGACATCTATTACAAGATTCCCCAATCCGAACGAGATATCAGTGATCACTACCCGCTGATCGCACGTTTTAAGACCAAATAACCTAACCAGGAAATCGGCCGCTCCATGAACGACCAAGCAGACCAGGATCTGCCCACCATTCGCCTCGACAAGTTTCTTCAACTGGCCCAAATCGTGGGCAGTGGTGGCCAAGCAAAACACCTCATCCAAAACGGAGGGGTAACTGTCAATGGTGAAGTTGAAACACGTCGGCGCCGACAGTTGCAGCCCGGGGATCAGGTCACCGTGGGAGACGAATTACTGGAAGTTGAACTAGAAAGCTCCTGATGCTCGCCAGGTTGGCAAGCCTAGCATTCTAGCCAAACCCCCTATTCTCCCCAAAGACACTGAGATTGTATCTTTGCTGCCGGGTAAATCAGCAAGCCAAGCTGTTTTCGATATTTATTGGCGCATTCTTAAATAGTCTGCTTTTGTAAGATTAGGCGAATTGGGTGCTCAAATCTATCGGAAGTGGTCAAGGGTCATGGATCGGACGGAGCTACTACGACTGTATCGGATGATGCTAACCTCTCGTCGCATTGACGAGTTGGAAGAGCAGATGACTCACCGTGGAGAGGCTTTCTTTCAACTTTCTGCCTCTGGCCATGAAGCGACAGTAGCCCTGGCTTCCCATCTTCACGAAGATGACTGGCTGCACTGTCATTACCGGGACCGCGCCTTGTTGATTGCGCGTGGTTTGCCCGTACGAACATTTTTTGACAACTTGCTCTGTAATGATCATGCCCCTGGTCGGGGTCGCCGGATGAGTCCGTTCATGAGTGACCCGGCGTTAAAAATACTCAGCATGGTTACTCCGACCGGTAACAATGCGCTGCAATCGGTGGGGGTTGCGGCGGCTGTCCGCGACCGGCCCGGTCAACCGATCGTCTATAACGGTGTGGGAGATGGAACAACGCAACAGGGAGAGTTCTTGGAAGCTTGTGCCGAGGCTGCTCGTTCCCAATTGCCTGTCTTGTTTGTCGTTCAGGATAACAAGTGGGCCATTTCAACCCAGACAACTCAGAAGACGTTTTACTCGCTGGCCAAGGACAAGGCGGCCGATTTTTGCGGGATTCCGATTGAGTACGCCAACGGTTCTGATGTCACGATCACCAACGAAATTTTCCAGAGAACGGTCGCTCGCATGCGCGATGACCGCAAACCGGCCATCATCGTGCTGGAACTGGAACGACTTTCCAGTCACACCAATGCTGACGATCATCGAATTTACCGTGAACCGAGCGACCTGGAACAGGCTCGGGCGACCTCGGATCCCATCGCAATTTTACAACAACGGCTGCTAGAAACAGGCGTTACGGAGGCCGACCTGCAAGCCATCGACAGCCAGGTCACGGACCAGATCGAAGCTGCCCAAAACGAAGCCATGCAGGGTCCGGTACCCTTAACGACCAAGACTGCTAAACGCACGCTGCATGTCGAATTAACCCACCCGTCTCGACAGCAAACGGGAGCTGACAACGCTCCACAAATCACCATGCGAGAGGCGTTGCGGAACGTCTTGCATCATCACCTGGTAAGAAACGAGCGAGTGACCCTGTTTGGTGAAGATATTGAAGATCCCAAGGGTGACGTCTTTGGTGTCACCAAGGGTTTGAGTACTGAATTCCCCAGTCGTGTCCGCAATTCTCCGTTATCCGAATCAACCATTATTGGAGCTTCCATTGGCCGCGCCCTGGCTGGAGAGCAGCCGGTTGCTTTCCTGCAATTCGCTGATTTCATGCCGCTGGCCTTCAACCAGATTGCCTCCGAGTTGTCGACGATCCATTGGCGCAGTGATGGCAAGTGGAGTGTGCCGGTGATCACGATGATTGCCTGTGGCGGTTACCGTCCTGGCCTGGGACCTTACCACGCCCAGACCTTTGAATCGATCATGGCCCACAACCCGGGGGTGGACGTTTTCATGCCCTCGACCGCTGAAGATGCGGTCGGCCTGCTCAACGCGGCTTTTGCCTCCGAGCGGCCCACCATGTTCCTCTATCCAAAAACGTGTCTCAACGACAGTGAAAACACCACCTCGGCCGACGTGGCCAACCAGTTCGTTCCGATCGGCACGGCCCGCAAGGTTCGTGCTGGCCGTGACGTCACTTTTGTCTGCTGGGGCAATACCGTGCGGCTCTGTACCGATGCGGCCAACGTGTTGGAAAAAGCAGGCGTGGAAGCCGAAGTGATTGACTTGCGTTCGCTCTACCCGTGGGACGAACATATGGTCCTCTCCAGTGCCGAACAGACAGCTCGACTGATCGTGGTTCACGAAGACAATCGAACCTGTGGCCTCGGTGCCGAGATCCTGGCCACCGTCGGTGAGCGGGCACGTCTACCAGTATCGATGCGCCGCGTAACCCGGCCAGACACCTATGTCCCCTGCAATTTCGTCAATCAAATCGAGGTCTTACCCTCATTCAAATCAGTGCTGACGACAGCTGCCGACTTGCTCGACCTGGACCTCTCCTGGATTCCTCCCAAGCAGCAGGAACAAGGGATCCACTACATCGACGCCATTGGTTCTGGCCCCTCCGATGAACATGTGATCGTAGTCGAAGTCCACGTCCAAGCAGGCCAGCAATTAAATCGAGGAGACGTGATCGCTTCCCTGGAAGCAACTAAGAGCGTCTTTGAAATTACCTCACCAGTCGACGGAACTGTCGAAGAAATATTTGCCAGCGAAGGGGCTACTGTCCCGGTCGGCGAACCCTTAATGAAGATCCAAACCGAGGTCAATGAACAGCAGGTCAAACCGGTTACCCAGGAAAACTCGGGAACACCAGTGATCAAGCAGCGCAAGAGTGACACGGCATTGGTTGTCCCCAGTCAAACGCTCGACCATCGCGCTTTTGACGTCGGACTCTCCTCGGTCTCCAGCGTCAGCGGCAGTCGACTCATTTCGAACACCGACCTTAACCTGGTCGGTGCGGAGATGAAAACCGATGACATCATTCGCCTGACGGGTATCGAACATCGTCACTGGGCAGCCGAGGGCGAAGACGCCGTTAGCATGGCCGTCGACGCCTGCTGGCAAGTCCTGGAACAGGAACGCCTAATCGTCGACGACCTGGACCTGGTCATTTGCAGCACCACCAGTCCACAATCGGTCACCCCCTCGATGGCCTGCCGAGTTCTCAACGGCCTGACGCGTGGCAAGAGTGGCACCATGTTACAAGCCTACGACATCAATGCCGCCTGTTCCGGCTATTTGTATGCACTCCAAGCGGGTTACGATTTCTTGCAAAGTACTCCACGTGGACGAGTCCTAGTCGTTACCGCAGAGGTCCTCTCACCCCTGTTGAATCCGGATGACTTCGATACGGCGATTTTATTCGGCGATGCAACCACGGCCACGATCCTTTACGGGGAAAGCCATTTTGACCATGCCATGGCCCGGCTTCACCGCCCAGAACTCTCAGCTAAGGGAGAAGATGGCAGCACGCTCTCGGTCCCCTTCCGGCATGACGGATTCATTCAAATGAAAGGCCGCAAGGTGTTCACCGAGGCAGTCCGCTCGATGATCAGTAGCCTAACACGAGTTTGCCAGCGCAAGGGCATGCAGGTCGATGACTTAAACCTGATCGTACCTCACCAGGCCAACCAGCGAATCATCGATGCTATCCAGCGCCGCGTCGAACCCCAGGTCTTCAGTAACGTTCGGCACCATGGAAATACCTCTTCCAGCAGTATTCCCTTATGCCTGAACGAACTGCTCCCCAATTTTGAGAGCGGGCAACAACTGGGACTCTGCGCCTTCGGAGGTGGCTTTACCTTCGGAGCGGGAATCCTTGAATCGGTGTAACCGCAAATCGGTTGCTGACCAGCCACGGCGACACAACCACTTATGATCTTAACCAACGACGCCCTCGGATTACTGGAAACAACCGGTTACACGCCAGCGATGATCGCCCTCGACGTGATGGCAAAAACAGCAACCTTGGAGGTACTCCAGGCAGAAGTAAACGACTTCCTGGGAATCTGCATCAAGGTCGGCGGCTCCGTCGCCGCAGTAGAAACGGCCCTGCAAGCCGGCTATGGAATTGCTGAGAAAATGGGTGGTAAACCGGTAACCAACCTAATACGACGTGTCGAAGAAGAATCCTGGCAGGCCATCGACAGCCCTCCAGAATTCAACCCCCTGATCCAACAAGATGTTGTTCATTTCCCTCACAGTAGCACCTCAACTCATGCGTCAAACGACAAGGAAGAACCCGTGGCTGAACATCATGCACATGCGCTTGGTTTCATAGAAACTCAAGGCTTTACCGCCGTTTTTGAAGCAATCGACCAGGCCTGTAAAACGGCCAGCGTGGAAGTCATCGGCAAAGAAAAACTCGGCGGAGGTTATGTCACCGTGATCATCCAAGGTGACGTGGCAGCTGTTAACGCTGCCATTGATACCGGGCAGCAAAGCGTGGCCAAACTAGGCAACCTGATCGCTGCCCACGTGATCGCTCGACCCTCAACCGCCGTGCTAAACCTGCTGCCTGCAGTGGCGAAATCCTGAGCAGCCTCCTGGCGCGGGAACCAGAGCTAGGTAGACGCTGGCGAGCCGACATCAGGCGATGACGAATCCTCTTCCCGTCCAAGGCCAAACCACTTGCTGTAGATCATGTAAAAGGTGGGGACCAGGAACAGGATCAACAGGGTTCCCAGCAGCAAGCCAAAGGTCAAGGCCGTAGCCATCGGCTTGAGCAACTGGGCCTGGAACGAGGATTCCAGCAGCAGCGGGAAAAGTCCCGCAACGGTCGTCATCGATGTCAACAAGACAGGACGGAAACGATGCCGTCCACCCTCCATGAGGGCCGTCTTGAGAGGTTGACCTGCCCGCACGCGACGGTTGATGAAATCAACCAGTACGATTGAATCATTGATCACGACGCCAGTCAGCGCCACGATTCCACACATGCTCATCAAGCTAATATTGAGTCCCATCACGGCATGTCCCCAAACGGCTCCGATGAGACCAAAGGGAATGATTGCGAGGATTAACAAGGGCTGGAAGTAAGAACGAAATTCCACTGTCAAAACAACGAACACAGCCATCAGGGCGATCATGAATCCGATCATTAAACTGCGTACCGACTCCACCGTCTGCTCCTGCTGACCCTCCCAGCGAATCATCACGTGCGGAAACTTCTTCCGTATCACCGGTACGACATTCTTGCGAAAACGACCCACGCTGGCATTCGCATTGCCGACCTCCTCGTCCATGTCCGCCGTGATGGTCACCGACCGCATCTGGTCAATTCGATTGATCTCACCATAACGGGCCGCTTCCTCGATGTTCGCCAGTTCCGTTAGCGGTCGTTCCACCCCGTCACCAGCACGAACCCGGACCCGGTTCAGATCAGACAGCGACCGTCGCTGGGCCTCCGGGTAACGAACCATGAGCTTGACCTCATGACGTCCCCGCTGCAAACGCATTACTTCTTCACCGTAATAAGATCCTCGAATCGTATCAGCCAGTTCGCGAGCCGTAATTCCCATAGCCAGCGCCTGGTCTTTTACCGAGAACTGGTACTCCAGCTTGCCCAGGTACATGTCATCGCCAATGTCAAAGACACCGCGTTCCTTGGCCAACTCCTGCTTGCAAAAATCACGTGCCTGCTCAAGTTCGTCCATGTAACCGCTCGGTACCAGCAGCTTGAATTCAATCGGGCGGCCACCGGGTCCCATCGCCGGAGCCGAAAAACTTAACGCCTCCGTACCGGGAAAACTGCCTGCTTCCTGACGCCAGGCTGCGATCAACTGTTCACTGCTAATCGAACGCACCTCGAGGGCAACCAGTTCCACATCCACGACTCCCACATGGGCACCGGAACTGCGCTGGTCAGCTCCCATCGTATCGGGCATGGTGGCATGTCCTACTGCCCGGTGTCGCAGTTTAAGCAGCGGCCGGTCTGGAGAAAGCCTTTTTTCTACCCGTAAAACAGCCGCCTCAAGTTTACGCGTTGTTTCATCGGTGATCTCCGCCGGTGTCCCATCCGGATAAACCACCTTGGCACCGACCAGTGGGCTGTCCACCTTGGGGAAAATCACGAATGGTGTCAGGCCGACCCGGATTGCCCCAAAGGTAATACACAGCAGGCAGACACCACCAAGCACGAACATCCAGGGACGGTCCAGACCCCAACTCATGGAGGGGAGATAAAATCGTTCCACCGTGAAACGCATGCCCGCCCGCGTCCACTGGTTAAGCGTCTCAAAAGCCCGTTTCAAAAAACGGACCGGGAACAAAAAGAAACCTGCCAGGCGAAACAAGGCACTCTCCCTGTGGGACAAGTGACAGGGCAACACGAAAATACTTTCGGCCAGTGAGCTAGCCAGCATGGCTATCACGGCAACCGGCAATACAGCAAAAAACTTACCCATCACTCCACTAATAAAAAATAATGGAGCGAACATGATAATCGTCGTCGTCACCGAGGCGGTAACGGCAGGCAATACCTCGTAGGCACCATCGATAGCTGCCTTGGAATAATCGGTCCCTTCCTTACTGCGATGCGTGTAAATATTTTCGCCGATTACGATCGCGTCATCGACGACGATTCCCAGCGCCAGCAAAAAAGCAAACAGGGAAAGCAGGTTGAGCGTGTGTCCCATGTAGAGCAGGACCACGCCGGCACCCAGCACGGAGATCGGGATCCCCAGGGCAACCCAAAATGCCAGCTTCAATTCCAGGAAGACGGCCAGCACCCGGAAGACCAGTAACAATCCCTGGGTACCATTCTTACGGAGCAAGTTCATTCGTCCGCGAACGTGCACTGACTGATCAAAAAAGACAGCCACCCGGTAACCTGCCGGTAAGGAATCGTAACCGATCCCCTGTTCCTTGTCCGCGGCATACTTGTGGACGGCTTCACAAAGAGCCAGTACATCTTCGTCGGAGGTACGATCGATGGCAACGACCAGCGCCGGATGTCCGTCGACATAGTCGATAGAATCCAAGTCGCTGAACCCGTCACGAACCGTTCCCACGTCTCCCACGGTAAGAACCACACCATCGGGACGCGTTAACAATGGTAACTCAGCAATCTCCTCCCCTGTAACGCGTTTATTAGTCCCCCGCAACAATACCTCGCGAACATTGGAACGCAGCGTGCCACCCGGGATATCGACGTTTTCGCTGCGCAGGATTTGCGACACCTGCTTCAATGTCAAACCATATTTACGTAAAGTCTCTTCACGAATCTCAACATCAATCTGGTAAGGACGGGCGCCGATAATCGAGGCCTGCGAAACAATCGACGTGTCCGGGTCAAACGTCACAGAACGAAGCAAAAGATTGAATCCCTGCGGCGCTATCGGTTTGACCGTTAACAACTCTTCGCGAACACGTTCGGTCACCTCACGCAATTCAAGCTCAGAAGATAATCCTTGCTGGTCAGGCCCGATGACCGCCACCCGAATGGCCGGCATCCGCATCGTAACTTGTCGAATGTCCCGTTTTTCAGCCAATTCCGGAAAGCTGGGAATACGATCGACCTCAGAACGAACCTCGTTGAGGACCTTCTGGACATCCTTGACCGATGGATCAAGCTCCAGGATCAGGTAACCAACCCCCTCGCGGGAGACTGATGTCTTTTTCCTGATTCCGACGATCGAGCGAATCGCTTCCTCGATCTTCTGACAAATCCCCTCTTCCACTTCTTCGGGACTGGCACCCGGATAGGGAACCGAAACCAGCAGGATCTCCAGTTCAAATTCTGGAAACGACTCGCGACGCATGTTGCCAAAGCTAAACAGACCAATGGCCATGACTACCAGGACCATGGTATTCATAGCCTGGGAATTAACGGTCGCCCAGCGAATCAAAGCACGCATCTACTTGCTGGCCTCCCCCGACTCAGGCACCTTGAGTGACGGTTTTTTGACCAACTGCGGCTGTTTGTAACGGACCGCGTCTCCACTTTCAGACCCCGTGAACGGTCGTACTACGACCAGTTGGTTAGGCTGCAAACTGCCCGAACTGTTATCGATAATCCATTCGGTACTGGTTCCCTCTCCCCTGGTGCGGACCAGGTCGACGTGTTCTATCAGACTCAGGGTACCCTCCCCTGCGGCGACGCCCGGTTTGACGACCCAAACCCGGTTACCGGGCTGAATCGCTCGTTCGGGAACCCGTACCAATGGTGACATCGGGCTGGCCTTGATTAACACCGTGACGTACATACCACGTACCAGGGTGCTAGGGCCACTGTCATCAGTTGCTCCTGGTCGGTGTGGCTCATCAACTACCACCCGCACTGGGACAGTACGGGTCTCCTGGTCCAGGCCCAGGCCATCATAACGTTCCAGGTGGCCGCTCCACTTGTAAGTGGCCCCCGCTCGACCGACCAACTCGTAAATCACATCGACCGGCGTCTTTGGTAAACGGTACTCATCAGACTTCTCCCCGGAATCAGTGCCAGCCACCGGTTTGCCAGTCCGCTGGTCCCAGATCCAGTAAAGATCATCCATTCGCAGGTTACATTTCACCTCCACGTGCGACGTATCTTCAATCGTCACCAGCGGCGTCCCCCTCTGGGCAAAGGAATCTTCTTCCACCAGGTCCCGGATGATCACTCCACTAACCGGCGACGTGACAATAGTTCGACTATCGTCCAAGGTTGCCTTGTCGAGTTGAATCTGGGCCAGGTCCCGGGCAGCTTCCATGCGATATTTACTCTTACTCAGCTTGGCTGCCTGGCCCGACAGCTGGGTCTTGGCCGTACGAGCCGTCAGGACGGCCCGCTGGGCACGCTCCAAGTCGCTGGCCAGGATCACCTGGTTACCCTCGAGCTTTTTTAATCGGCTGAATTCCTTTAACTGCAATTCCAGTTCCATCTCGGAAATCTTGGCCAACTCATCCACGTTGCGTATCTCAACCGCCACTTCTTCCAATTCCAGCATCGATTGCACTAGCTGCTTGCTAAGTCGACTTACCTCCAGCTTGTAATCACGGTCATCGATACGGAACAACTCCTGTCCCTCTTCCACGTAATTCCCCGCGCGACAGACCGTCGACTTCTGGGCAATTCTCCCTGCTACCTGGGCCGCCAACTGGATCTCCCGGTAAGGGACGACCACGCCATCCGTCTCCAGCAACAAGACCTTTTCGTGAGCCACCGCCGGTACAACAAGTAACTCCTGGGCAACCTTCTTCGTCTGCTGACGAACCACTGGCTCCGTCCCGCTAAACCGCTGTAATCCAAGGTAAGCAATCACCAGGATGACCACCGGCAGGATGTAGCCAAGGACGTTCTTCAACTGGCTGGATTGATCATTCATCACGTTTCTCGTCTTCCTCAATCTCTTTTAAAAAATCCGTCAAGGACTGTTGGTGGTTCCAGCAAGATCCTTGAGCATGTCCCTCAGCAAACTGTCAACTTTCCAAATCGGCTGACTTTGAAGAGAAGCAAGTGTCAAGGTGGTAATGTGAAACGCCAACTGATCCAGTGAATGGTACTGCCGCCGGTCCTCTTCTGGTGTCAACAAGGCAATCACTTCTCCGGCCATCCGGTAATGAACACACTGGCCTACCACGCTCAAGGCAATCTGACGACGCCGGTAAGTCGGTACCTCAGGAGGCAACCAGTTGTCGAGCAAACCTTGCAAGTATTCGAACCGTGGACGAAAGTGTTCTTCCACTAGTTCCTGGCACGCCTCCGTTGGCTGTAGCACTTCACGCATCAGCAACTTGACCTGCCAGGGTACCTGCTCACTCCCTAACATCCGTTCCAGTAAGGTGCGGACGTGATCATACAAATGGATCTCTGCCGGGGTCGCCGCAGGACGTTCCGGAGGTGCAATCTGTTCAATCCGCGCCTCGCTGGCCAGCCGTACCGTCTCCAGGTAAAGCTGCTGCTTGTCACCAAAGTAGTAGTTCACGGCCGCCACGTTGACCTCGGCCGCCGCGCAAATTTCACGATTTGTCGCTGACTCGAACCCCTTCTCGGCAATGACGGGACCGGCTGCGGATAAAATTCGTTCACGACTCGGTTCGTTGGACATCGCTTCTCCCCCTCCAGCTGTATAGTGGTAACTGGCTCGGAAGTAATGTGTAAAACGGACTGCAAAATTCAAACACGTGTTTAAAACTATCATATCAAACATACGTTTGATGCCAACCGCTCCTCCCCCCCAAGGTAAGGGGCCAAGCCGACTGGCAAACGATCCGCGCGACGGGACCCGGGCAGCTCGTTTTAAGAGAGCGTGGCACCGAGTGAGCGGAGATCATCGCTGGCAACGGCCAGCATCCGTTGCAACAACAGATCAGCATCCAACTGGTCCGCGTTTTCAATCACTCCGACAATCCCATTGCAGGGCGTGCCACGATCTTCGGCTTGTTCCACGTGGGTCACGAAGTCGCAAACATCGGCCGAGAGATCGAGTGCTGATGCCAGATCCATTAGATCAGACACCAGAAGCTCGATCCGTGCGGGCCACCAGTCCGAATCGATCAGGGCAGGATTAAAGCGGTTTACCAGGACCGTCTCCACCCCGCCCGCATGCTGGTCACCCCGATCGCCAGCAAATTGAACCAGCGGGTCATGTAACCAGCGAAAGGAAAATTGGGCACAATCACTTTGACGCAACCCTTCCTGGATTGCTTCTCGATGGACAATCGACCCGTGTACGTCGACCACGTAGAGGGCCCGTGGCTGCCAGAGACGGCAGACAGCATTCGCAAATCCTTTTACGTAACGCGTTACCAGTGGTGGCGTAATATCGATGCTCATCCCAAAAGGTAATCCCCAGGTCAGGTGTCCGTAGTCGACCGGGCGGATCAGTTGGAGTTCGGAAACCTGCTCTGCCAGCAGGCTAAGAACTCCATAGCTTTGGATCGTATCGGTCGCCAGCGGCAGATGCGGGCCATGCTCTTCCACGGCCGTATCAACACTGAAAGCAACGATTTGGCCCTGTTGCACTTCCCTGGCAGGTGCCGCTGGCAGCTCGACCACTTCTACCTGGTCAGCAGTCTGCTCCCGTTGCCGCGTCCCCTGGAAACAGGGAAAGCAGGCCTTGATACGGGAAACCAGCTCTTGCTGGAGCGATTCATCCAGTGCCTCGCGGTAAAGTGGTGGCAAGACTAGTGGTCCCAGTTCGGCCAGTGCACTGGTCGGTGTCAATAACGAACAGATCGGCAGTTTCCAGGGCTGTTGGCCCAGCTTACTTTGCAGAATCGGCAAGCTATAGCTGCTAACAAAGGGCCCTTCGTTAATATGCTGGGGCAAATAGTCGCTCAAATCGCTCATCTTTCAACTCCCGAAAACCAACAAGGAGACTCTACCGGCTGGAAGGTATCGCCGAAGTTGCTATGATTGTCAATTCAGCAGCGTGCATCTGCGCCAGCTGGTTCCGCCAAACCTCAAAAAAGAATGCAGGAGAGAAGATGTTTGAAACGCTAGAAATGGCACCACCGGACGCCATCCTGGGCCTGGCCGAGGCCTTTCGAAATGATTCCAACCCGGACAAGATCAATCTCAGTGTGGGTGTTTACAAGAACCAGGATGGGGTCACGCCGATCCTTGATTGTGTCAAAGCGGCCGAGCAAAAATTACTGGCCGAAGAGACTCAAAAATCATACCTCTCGATTGATGGCAGCCCGCAGTATGCACAGCGGGTCAAGGAACTGTTGTTTGAGGGAGCGGTGGACGAGGCACGACTGGCCACAGTCCAAGCTCCCGGCGGAACCGGGGCCTTACGAGTGGCCGCAGAATTTCTCAGCAAGCGACTCGATCGAAAACGAATTTGGTGCAGCCAACCAACTTGGGGAAACCACGTCAACATCTTCCAGGCGGCTGGCTTGGAAGTCGATTGGTACCCCTACCTGGACGAGGCCCAGCGGGGACTCGACTTCGACGCCCTGCAAGGAAAGATGAGCGAAATCCCGACCGGTGATATCGTCTGCCTGCATGCCTGCTGTCACAATCCCAGCGGGGTTGATCCATCACTCGAGCAATGGCAGCAAATTGCAGCGATGGCCGGCCAGCAAGGCCTGGTGGTCCTGCTCGACTTTGCCTACCAGGGGTTTGCCAATGGACTGCGTGAAGACGCGGCCTGTCTCACCCCCTTGTTGGAGTCCGGTTGTGACCTGCTGATCTGCAATTCTTTCTCCAAGAACTTTGGACTTTACAGTGAACGGGTGGGAGCCCTGACGATGGTCGCTTCCTCCGGCGACGCCGCTAGTGCTGCCTTGAGTCACGCTAAGTCGACGGTCCGAGCCAACTATAGCAACCCTCCCAAGCATGGGGCGGCGATTGTCACGACCATTCTCGACGACGAGCAACTCACGGCCCAGTGGCAACAGGAACTGGCCGACATGCGTAACCGCATTAGTGACATGAGGCAACGGTTTTCCCAGATCATGAAGGATA
>CAZXJC010000073.1:0-5878 GCA_964640885.1 uncultured Pirellulaceae bacterium
CCAGGTGGCCCAAGTCGACGGTCTCTTCTGTCCAGGCCTGGTGGGCGGATCGCAGTTCAGCCAGTTTTTTCAGGTGCCGTGGATCGCTGGCCAGGTTATGGATCTCGTGGGGATCGGTCTGGGTGTCGTAAAGTTCTTCCAGGGGTTTTTTGCGACCACTGAATTGCCACTGCTTTGGTCCCAGTTTTTGATCTTCGATCAGCTGTAACAAACTCTTCATTCCCGCAGCACGATCGCGATAAGGGATGAAGCCAATATAGGGCAAGTCGGGCCGATAATTACGAACGTATTTGAACCGTTTGTCACGGACTGCTCGGATGGTTTCGGGAGCGGGGTCCATGAGATCCCGTGCCGCGTAGATATATTTGCGGGGTGCGGTCTTTTCTGATCACAGGAACGCCTGGCCTTGCATATGCTTGGGAACTGGGATCCCGGCCAGCGACAAGACACTCGGTGCGAAATCCACAAAACTGACCAGGTCTTCGTTGGTTGTTCCGCTACGCTTTTTACCCGGATAGCGAATCAGTAAGGGGACCTGGATTCCAGAGTCATAAACCCAGCGTTTCATGCGTGGCAGACCATCTCCGTGGTCACTGAAAAAGAAGATGATGGTGTTGTCCAATAGCTTGTCATCGCGAAGTTGTTTGAGTAGATCCTCAACTTGCTGATCAAGAACAGCAATGTTGTCGTAATGGCGGGCCAGGTCGCTCCGCAGCGCAGGGGTGTCAGGGTAGTAAGGGGGTAATGTGACTTGGGACGGGTCGACGATCAGTGGTGATCGCTGCTTAAAAGTACCACTTTCATGGGGCACCGTGTAATTGAAGACCGCGAAAAAAGGCGTCTCTGGCGTGGGACGATTACGCCAGTGAGCCGTGTTGCTACTCTCGTCCCAGGCGGTGATGGGGTCCCGAAACTGGTAGTCAGTCTTAACGATGTTGGAGCAGTAATAGACGCTGGCCCGCTGGAATTGGGTAACTCAGTGAGAAAGTGGAGGGGGCGTTGACTCGTAAGTTGGAATTGCCAGTAATTTCGGATCTGTGATCTGGTCAAGCGCGGCAGTTCGTTTCCAAGTCCGCGTCGCCATGGCGCCATTTGAAGTTGGATACATTCCTAGAATTAAGGTATGACGATTTGGGGCGCAAACACCGTAAACACCAAAAGCGCGAGTGTAACGCACTGATTCAGCGGCCAGTTGATCGATGTGCGGCGTCGGTACGGTGCGATCTCCGTAGCAGCCTAGCCTCGGACTCATGTCTTCAACGGTGATCCAAAGAATGTTGGGCTGGTCGGCTGCTGTTAAGGTCGCGGAGATCGCCATGGAGTAGATCATGACGAGGGTTACCAGTAGAGGCTTGCTGGCAGTCAGGGAACGCAGTGAGACAAGGATAATATTTTGCATGGTGATACCTTAGGGTGCGTGGTTGCAATCATGGAAGCGCGGCAAGCAGTCAGTCTAACTCATAGTGGCATCTGCCCCCCACGGTTCAAGCTGACGGAGTTTCTTATTAGCTGTCAGTTCGCGATAACAGTCGGGAAGATCAAAATGCGACAGGACATCCGGCAGGAACGTTGAAAGCGGCCACGTGTAATGTTCCGATTGGGCCACCTCTGCGTACGAACGGAGGGCATTCTTCAGCGTTACCTGCGTGACTGTTTTAGAGAGTAGTCCGGCAAAGGTTGCTGCCAGTGCCCCCCATCCCTTGCCGACCAGGTGGACTTCCCGGTGCCCCAGTGTTTCGAGCCATTGGAGAACGCGTAGCACATCAAAGGTTTTTTGACCCAGGTAAGGGCGATCGAGCATGAGGCTGTGAATGGCATAGAAATAATCGTTGCCGTAGGGTTGATGAAACGATCCCGGTGCACCTGTACCGGGTCGAGACTCGCCGATGCCGCGAACATCACAAGTGAAGAAGGGTTTTTCGGGATCTTGCTTGACGAGTTCAGCAATCAGCGGTTCGCTACGTAGTTCCTCGTCACTGGACAAGTGCGACACGTAGAGGGTTGCCTGCTTACCACCCTGCGGTGGTCGCGAGTAGAGTCGCTCGTTCGTCAACCGATAGGAGACTGCCTGGATCCCTGCTTCGCTTTCGACCCCGTAGGCAATTGCATACTTGGTCGGATAATTCTTGGCTGGCAAGTAACGCCAGATTCGATAATGAGGTGGCTTGCTCGCTCGGGGTGGAATCTTAAGGACCTGGCTGACTGATTTGTGCAGTGCTGCACCTGCCAGGGGCTTTCGTCGGGCCGCCAGTTGGCGTGATTTCTCGGCAGTGAACTGGAATACTGTGCGCGTATTCTTAAGCCCGGCAACCTGGCCCTGCGGGGTACACCAGAGCGTCTTGTCCTCTTCGATCTGTAAGTCTGGTTCCTTGTTGATGCTGGACGCGCTAGTTGCCCGGTTAAACCACTGGTACATGGCTTCCCGATTTTCCTGGGAATAACCATGGTAAGTGGGTCCCACGAACATTGAGATATTTTCTTCGTGACCAAGTAAACCGTAGAGTTTTTTCAGACGCTGGTAGGCTTCTTTGGTTCCTCGCACATCGAAATAGTCCCGCTCCTTGGCCAGCAAAATCGCGGGTTGCGGTGCCATCGCCGCAATGAAATCGTCATGATCCAGTTGTTCCGCCAGGACCCGGGGTGGGCATTGCTCGGTGTCGGCAGCCAGTTCATTTTCCAGGTTGCGCCGGAATGTTGTTACAAAGCAGGAAGGAGCTGCCATCGTCCAGCGAGGTTCGACGCCACAGAGCCAGGTCGTCATGGTGCCCCCTCCTGAGTTACCAGTTACTCCAATGTGCTCGGGGTCCACTTCTTTGCGTGTGAGCAGGTAATCGAGAGCACGGATGCCATCCCAGGCTCGCCACATGCCGAAGAAATCACCGACCAGGAATTGCTGGTTACCGGCATGCAGGTGCTCTCGTGTTCCGGGGCGCAAGACGGGAGTTAGATCATCCTTGACGTATTGCAGGCGTTCACCCTGTCCGATGGGATCATAGATCAGGCAAACATAACCGAGCTTGGCGAGACCTTGCGCAAAGGACTGGTAAGCTTCCGCCGCCTTGCCGTTGCTGGAATGACCGCAGGTGCCTACGACGGCAGGCAGGGGAAAAGGTTTCTGCTTGGGGATATAGAGATTGGCAGTTACAGGGAAGCCAGGCCGACTCTCAAAGATGACGTTTTCAATTCGATAATTCGGTCGATCAACAACCCCAGTGATCCTCGGATTCAATGGAGTTCGTTCGGGTTCCGGACCGAAACAGCGGCGAATTTTTTCACGCACCGATTTAACGTGGGCCTCGGCGTCGGCCTTGGTGCGCAGCGACTTCAAGGTGCGTAACTTGTGCTTTTCGGATTGCCGTGCCTGGGCCACCATGAAGCTGTGTACCATGCGAGGGAAGCGATTGAGGGGTTTTGCTTCCTGGGCCCGCAGAGATGAACTGTCCAACTGGGTAAGCAGGGACATTCCCACTGTCGGAGCCAAGGTGCTTTGTAGCAATCGTCGACGTGTGACGGCTTGCGAAGACGGGCCAGTAAAATCAAACAAGTAGTCCATACGTTCGCTCCCGAGTCGCGGTGAGAAATCAGCTCGTTATCCAGATAACGAGCTTGATCCTAGCGTATGGCGCAGCGCGCAGCAATCAATGCCAGCAGAGAAGTGTTGGTACGGAGTCTAGCCAAACAAGCTGGGAACTGGTTCAGCTTTCACCAGTTCACGAGGCTGGTTCAAGTGATTGTTCACCAGGGTATCCGAGCGAATACCAAAGGTATGGTAGATCGTTGCTAACAGTTGCATGGGGTGAATCGGATCTCGCAAGGGAGCCGAAGCAGTCTTGTCTGATTCTCCATGAACATATCCGCGTTTAATACCGGCTCCAGCAATGCAGGCGGTATAGCAATAGGGCCAATGATCGCGACCATCGTCGCTGTTATTGTTCCCCGAAGTACTGACACCTCGTTGTGGGCTGCGGCCAAATTCACCGACCGCCAGCACCAGCGTGTCTTCCAGCATTCCCCGTTCGTCGAGATCGGCGATCAAGGTCGAGAGTCCCGCATCGAGCATCGGTGCCGACTGGGTTTTCATCCGTTTGCTGAGTCCCTGGTGGACGTCCCACGAGTGGTTGTCCGAGTTAGCAACCTTGGGCCAGACTACTTCCACTACCCGCGTACCGGCTTCTACCAGGCGACGAGCCAGCAGGCAACTTTGGCCAAAGGTGTTTCGCCCGTAACGATCTCGTATCTCGTCCGATTCCCGGTTGATGGCGAAAGCATCGCGGGCCCGACCGGAGACGACCAGGTTGAGGGCTTGCTGATAGTATTCATTGAGTTTGTGATCGGCAGTAGCTTTTTCAACTTGCGGCATTCCCTTGTTGATTAGATCTCGCAAGCGTGCGCGACGTCGAACTCGACCGGCGTAAATATGAGGTTGCAGTTTAAGATCATCGATACTGATCTTGTCCATCTTCTGCATATCCATATCGCCACCTGGCGGATAGAGATAGTAAGGATCGAATGCTCGTCCCAGGAATCCGGCGGTTCCGCCCTTGCCCACGACGTTGCTTTCCTGCAGAGGTCTTGGCAACATCACAAAAGGAAGCATGGGCGAGTTCACTGGTCGCATGCGAATGATTTGGGAGCCGAAATTGGGAAAGTCTTTCGGACTGGGAGGCTCGAGTTGGCCGGAAGGGCTAACCTTGTCTGTCGTCCAGCCGGTCATCATCTGGTAGATGGCAGCTGTGTGATTGAATAATCCGTTGGGCGTGTAACTCATGGATCGGATCATCGTCATCCGATCGTTCACCTGCGCCAGCTTTGGCAGCAATTCGGTGAACTTGATTCCCGGCAGTTTCGTGGAAATTGGTTTGAAGGTACTGCGGACATTGTCCGGCACATTTTCCTTCGGGTCCCAAAGATCCAGGTGGCTAGGTCCGCCTTGCAAGTAAAGCAGGATAACGTGCTTTGCTTTACCCCAACCGGGTCCACCGCCGGTTCCTTCGGTGGCCGCGGATGCTTGCATTTGCAGCATTGAACCAAGACTAAGTCCCATCATCGTTGAACCACCAACTCGTAGCAGTTGACGGCGAGAAACCCCTAGATTGGGATCACAAAGGTCTTTGCCTGCTTGTCCAGGAATAACTAGCATCTGACGAATCTCCTTGGGATGAATTCGATGACAGGGTTCATGACTAGCTTAAACGATGACTCGTTCTACTGCAAAGTCATACCTTTCGAATAATACGTATTTTAGCGGTTGAAGAGGAATGCTGGGCTATTAATCAAGGCCCAGGCAATGTCCTGTGCAACGGTTAATCGTGGATTGGTTAGTTGTTTCTTGCTTAATTCTACGTCGGCTCGCAATTGCTTTAACTTGGGATCAATTGGCAGCGGCTGGCTGACTTTTGCCAGTCGGTCCTGCAGTTGCTTTAATTTTGGATCGATCGGACGAGGTTTCTTACTGTCTGCCAGTGCCTTTGTCAGCTTCTGGAGTTCTTCGTCCACGCTGCGGTAATGCTTCAGCAATTCTGCCTTCTGTTTGTCGTCCCGCTTATCGGGGGCGATGGCGAGTAGGTCATTGATATTCTTGGGCGGTCCGAAGTTTACCGGTTTTTTTCCGTCGGTGATGGACCAGCGGAACTTGCCGAGTTGCCAGTTATTGCCGCTGAATTCCTGCTTCATGATAATGGTCAGCAAAATGGGACCGTCATGCTTCGGTGCGTCCTTGATTTCGAATGGCGCCTGGTGAGGTTTATTCGGTTGCGGCGAGATGGCCCAGCCGTTTTTGTTTGGCTCCAGTTTGCCGTCGATGGCCGGGGCCACTGCGGAATTCCCCTGGCTGATGTCCGCCTTGGCTTTCTCGAGTTGCAGTTTCTTTTGCTCCTGC
>CAZXJC010000074.1:0-2725 GCA_964640885.1 uncultured Pirellulaceae bacterium
AAGTACCTTATTTATCCTCATCATTACCGGAAACGACGATATCGGACGATCCGTCTAAGTTGAAAATCGGTCTTGTCTGGGCTACGGACTCGGAGAGTGAAGTCGAAAACTGGCTGATGTTTTCCTCTGCTAGTAGATCCATTGAACTTCTGGACTTTGCTGCGTTATTTGATTTTGATGCCTGTCAGTTTTACAGTCTGCAGTTCGATTCAGCTTGAACTGATATCATCATGTATGATCTCGAAGATAAAATAATAGATCTGGGAGGATCTTTTGTTGATTTCAACGACACTAGATCCGCTATTATGCAACTTGATTTGGTGATTAGCGTTGATACTGCAGTTGCTCACTTGGCTGGTGCTTTGGGTAAACCTGTATGGACTTTATTGCCTATTGTAGCCGACTGGCGTTGGCTGTGTGATCGGTTTGATTCTCCGTGGTATCCAACCATGAAACTTTTTCGACAAGAAGAGGTTGGGAATTGGGATACGGTCATCCAAAGTGTGGGAATAGAGCTTACTCAGTTGATAGAAAATAGATCTCTGCAACCATCAGAAACGCAAATTTATAGTATGAATGAGGCTATGCAATTGATTGGTATTAGTCCTAACACTTATAGGAATTGGGAGAAACGTGGGTTGGTTCCTCGAGTACAGCGGAATCCCAAGAATAAGAGAAGGTGTTTTACCAAGGAAAATATTCAACATTTACAGGAATTTGTGAACCGAAGGCGGAATTCATAAATTCCTGTAACATAGAGGTAGGTTGGATGTCTCCTCTGACTTCCTAGACTGGTTTTGTTTGGTGATTTTCGAGGGGGAAGTGGCTATCGATTCAGATAAAGGCAGTCAGGACCTTAATACTGGATAGCTGTTGCCATGCGCATCACTGGCATTTCATTGTTAGTATTACATCCTCTCTGTCGTTGTAATGCCAGTCCAATTACGATCTACTCCGTGTATATTTAAAAACGAAACAGTACTGACGTAGAATTGTGTTGTATGAAGGTTGATCCAAATTCTGGAAAAGACCGCTGGCTTAGCAAGAAAAGTTAAGGTTTATGATTGTGTGGAAGAAAGAATTAATTGACCTGTATCAGGATAATGATTACGACAGGTGTGTCCGTTTGTGTTTCGAAAACCTTTACACAAAGCTGGATGATGCTCCGTGTTGGTATATTTTGGGCATGTCCTTAAGGAAATTGAGCCGACCCAAGGAAGCTATCGTTGCGCTTAAAACGGCCCTCAGTGTTGATGAGGGATTAATCGCTCCCTTAATGCCTTTGGCACAGGCCCTTCTTGCTGAAGATAAGATAGATGAAGCTAAGTATTGGACAGAAAAGTACCTATTGCATGACAAAAATGATGTTAATGTGAGGTATTTCTTTGCAGAATGTTTGAGAAAAGAGGGTAAGCTGTTTGAAGCAATAGAATCTCTACGGGAATCGATTCAGATGACCGAATTAGGGAGTCCGATTGGTGTTCGACTTTGCCAATCCTTCTTCTTGATAGTAGAGGCTATTGAGAGAGAGAACAGGCAAAAGATAAATAAGTCTACATTCTCAGTTTCTCATATCGAAGAGCGTGGTTTTTGTCATGCTGGCAATTTAAACTTCGAAATTCAAGATTATTTGGAGAAGCTAGTTGTGGATGCTCCTTTAATGTCGGATGCCCACATGTTTCTAGGTGCCTGCTACTCGAGTGGAAGAAAATTTGAGTTGGCGGAAAAACATTATAAGGAGGCATATCGATTAGATAGCCTGCACGACCGAGCATATACGTCAAGACTTTGTGATTCTTATTTTGAGATGCTTAATAAAACATCTGTTGCCAGTATTTCTAATAAGTTGCCTAATGTTCATTTTGAAGACGATAGTTTCCATGCTGCTCAACCTGTGGTCTTTATATCTTGTGATTATAATTATTTCTTCACTTTTGCCATTGGACTTATTAACTCGATCCGTCATAATTCAGCCGGTGTTAATTTGCATGTCCATTTAATGTGCTTAAGCCTTGAAACTAAAGAAATAAGCAGGATAAAAAAGTACGTCAATGAAATTGATGATCTGCAGGTCAATTTTTCTTATGAATTTATTCCTTCTTCCCTATCAAAACAGGTGTGTCAGGGCTACTATGCTTCGGTAAGATTGTTCCGTTTATTTCAATGCATGCTGAGATACAATTCATCCATCATGAACCTTGATGTGGATGGGTTAGTATTGAAACATCTTGACTTGATATTTCAATATGTGAAAGGACATGATATCGGTGTTAGAGTCAGGCCTGGACGATTTGAACCTTGGAGTCAGGTAGATGCAGCAGGTTTTGTGATTAATCCGACTGAAGTTGGAATTGAATATATGAAGCTAGTAGCAAAATATGTTGGCATCTTCGCTTTGGAAGAGAAATCCTCATGGATGCTTGATCAGATGTCTCTATTTTCAACTATGGAATTTTTTCGACGGCATCATCACATTGATGTTAAACTTCTTGAAGACAGCATGCTTGGTAACCAAGCCATACCATATTCAGTGATTTGGAAGACAGCAGGTGGAGAAAAATTCAGTCAGTCTAAAAAAGCTCATGTAAATTGGTCTGGCGATCAGCAAGTTGATGACTACACCCGACTCTTTCACAAATATACGAACTTATATGATTCGCTGTCAATAAATCGTGTGTTCAAATGAGCTTAATAAATTTAGTTGGTAGAGACCTGATCTGTATAA
>CAZXJC010000075.1:0-6528 GCA_964640885.1 uncultured Pirellulaceae bacterium
AATGTTCTGATTGAGCTTGGCGGCCGCCATGCCAGGGGATTGGACATCTTTAATCACAGGAAGAAACCGATCGTGAAAGTCTTTTCGCCAGCGATCACGTTTTTCATTGATCGTGGCATAAGGAAGCACGTTGTTGAGAAAAATCTCATGGGGAATCTTGGTCTTCCAGGCAGATTCCTCACGAGCCTGGTAGGCCAGACGCACGTTTTCCAGCAGGAATTCAGCGGTCAGGGTTTTCAGATCCTGGTCCGGCATATGGGCAACCAGGAATTGCATCCCCTCTCGCTGAGCTTGGGGACTGCCATCCAAGGCTGCCTGGATCTGATTCCGATTCGAGCCGGCACGCTTTAAGGCGGCCTCAATTGCGGGCGAATTGTTCTCCGCCAGCAGTGAATTGGTTAGTGTCCCAAGAAGTGTCAGTGTGGTGACGATAAGTCGGCGAGAAAACATGATGAGCAAACCTGGCAACGAAAGAGAAGTAAATCATTCCGACACGCAATAATTGGATTGTAGATTCCCCGGAAAGATAATTCTACCGTTTTGGACTGGTTATTACGGAGGGTGCCGATAGCCCCTGAACCTGCCGGGTACGAATCCCGGGTCGAATTTCTCCACTGGGTATCACGATCAGGTCACCCCAGCGAACAGCCTTCGTGGTTACAACGGCTGCTGGCATCTGACCTGCCCGCGTCCAGCGGTCGCGGTTGGTATCGTATGACAACACATCGCGAGGAAACGTGGGGCATTCGGAAAGATTCATGGTGATGTAACGCCCCGTGGCGCCGCTGAACAGGAGCACGTTTGACGATCCGGCAGCAATCGCCGTACTGGCCGCGAGTGGTGTGGGTTGACCTGCAAATAGCTGGTTGATGTCGTGTTCTTGTCGCTTGCCTATCGCGAGACGGAACCAACTTTTGTTGAGTGAGTTGAAACCGTAACGCGAGAGATCAATTTGTCGTTCGTCTTTCAACACGGGCAGGCTGGCAAGAACTTGCCACTGGCCGGTTCCCGGATGGTAACGGTAGGCATCGGTAAAGAATCGAAAACGTTTGAGATCCATAGCGCCGTGGCGATCCTTCAACCAGGTGGCACCGCTGACCATGAAAAGGCAGGAAGTTGATTTGCCATCAATCACGGTATTTTGAACCGCCAGCGCCATTTTCTCACGCGCCGGACCTGGCCAGGGAGGGAGTGCTTTCCAACGCCGCTTCCGGGGTCGCTGATTGAGATCGAGTGACCAGAAAGAAATGACATCCAGCACTTGGCTGTCAGCGGTACGCGCATGAGAAGCCGTAACGTAGATCACGCGGTCCATAATCACGGCGCGATGATACTGGCACGGTCTTGGCAACGGTGGCAAGGCGTTCTCGGTAATCCGGAGTTGGTTGGCTTTATCATCCCAGCTCAACAAAACTACGTTAGCCGTCGCGTGGTTCGAGGTCATTGTCTTTCCAGTCGCCGGGTCATGCGTTTTTCCAAACGTTTCACCCCCCAACAGGTAGACCCCTTCGGCTGTAGATACCGTGGCTGCATAGGCCAGCGGCCTCGGTAAATCGAAACCATCCCGCCACTTGGTATCTCCTTGTTCGAGGATGTAGATTGCCTGGTGCCAGACCTTGTCCCCGCCAGGTTGGTTGCCGACTTTCCATGGAGGGCCGTTAGGAAAGTTGGCTCCCCCGGCCACGATCAAGGCGCCGTTGTGAACACCCGCATTGGGGCCGCCCAGGCCGAATTGATTGGGGATGAGTGGTAACTGGGTCCACTTGAGGGGTGCTGCCAGGCTCAGGGAATGAGCGCCTAGCAAGATAAGGACTGACAGTGTTGGAATCAGGAGTCGATTCATATCAGGAGACCGTTCGTTAAGGTTCAGCCAGTTGAAATCGTGTTCTAGTAATTCTACTATTAGTAGCTGACTTGAGGAGATGCCTCGTGGGGTTACTGCCGCTTAGCCTAATGCACGTTAGTAATGCCAGGCAAACCGTCGCTGTGAATTAGATTATTGAAAGGTAAGCCCTGTCATGAAAAGAAGGCTTAGTGGTCTCCGAGTGATCGGTGTGCTGGTCTTGTTTGGCTGCGGTGCGTTGGATAGTTTTGCGGCCGAGCGTCCCAATGTGCTGCTAATTTTGACCGATGACCAGGGATTTGGAGACGTGACTTCGCACGGGAATTCCTTGATTCGGACTCCTTTTCAAGATCAGCTTGCTCGTTCCGGGGCGCGGTTTGATCGTTTTTTTGTTAGCCCCGTTTGTGCGCCGACGCGGGCCAGTCTTTTGACCGGGCGTTACGCATTACGCACCGGTGTGCATTGGGTTACACGTGGTGGTGAGACGATGCGGTCCGAGGAACTGACACTGGCTGAGATTTTGCGTGGAGCTGGCTATGCAACAGGAGCTTTCGGGAAATGGCACAATGGGCGGCACATGCCCAACCATCCGAGTGGGCAAGGGTTCGACCAGTTTATCGGTTTCTGTGCCGGCCACTGGAATCGTTACTTCGACGCTAACTTGGAACACAATGGAAAACCGATCAAGACGCAAGGGTACATTGCGGATGTCTTGACCGATGCCGCTATTCATTTTATGGAAACCCAGGCCGATCAGCCCTGGTTCTGTTACGTTCCTTTCAATACACCCCACTCACCCTGGAGAGTGCCAGATGTTTTCTGGAACAGTCTCGAACAGAAGGATTTGGATGACACGACCCGGTGTGCCTATGCAATGGTCGAAAACATCGATCACAATATTGGACGACTACTCAAACACCTGGATCGGCAAGGAGTGGCGGACAATACGATCGTGCTGTTTCTTTCTGACAATGGTGCCAATAGTGACCGCTACAACGCGGGCATGAAGGGTCGCAAGGGATCGGTGGACGAGGGGGGCGGGCGTGTGCCACTCTTTATTCGTTATCCGGGCGTCATATCGAAAGGCTTGGTGGTAGATCGCATTGCAGCTCACATCGACTTGCTTCCTACGATTCTTGATTTTTGTCAGGTGAAGAAACCAGCGGGGCCGAAAATCGATGGTATTAGCCTGCTGCCGTTGCTGACCGGCAGCGCCGACAACTGGCCTGACCGGATGATTTTCACTGATCGGTTTCGGGCGGGACAACCGCTGGCACAATTAAAGGGGGCAGTGAGAACGCAGCGTTGGCGGGCAGTACGGCAACCCCGCACGGTTTGGCGACTTTATGACATGCAGGCTGATCCGGGTCAAAAAGTAGATGTGGCTGCTGAGCACCCGCAGGTTGTAAGTCGCCTGTCGAAGGGATTTGATCGCTGGTTTGCTGGAACGGGTGCTGACAGGTTGGGCTACCATCCAATTCCGGTTGGACATCCAAGTCGCCAGGTGGTTGAATTGCCAGCCAGTGAAGCTGTACTTCATCCGGGTCATGATCAGGGTATTAAATACACTGGTAGTGCTAATGGTTGGGCCAACTGCTGGATTTATGGCTGGACGGATGAGAGCGCATTTGCTCATTGGAAGATCCGTGTCCTGAAAGCGGGCAAATACCGGGTGGAGTTGCGTTACACGCTTGATGCCAAGAATCGGGGTACTGAATTAGCTGTCGAGATTGCTGGCCACACGCTGCGCAACAAGGTCAAACCATTGCCCTCGCCATCCTTGCTTCCCAAGGGTGACCGGGTACCGAGTGCTGATCGTTACCAGGAGAAGAGTCATTGGGGGACAGGTAGTTTTGGTGAAGTAGATTTGCCTGCGGGGATTTCGGATATCAAGCTGCAGGCCATCAGGATACCAGGGCAACAGACGGTTGAAATGAAGTCCGTGGTTCTCACTCGTTTGACGGATTAACCTGGCGTCGAGTTAGCTTGCTGTTGGTCGCAGGGAGAAAATTTCGACATCGACCCCAGGAACGTAGTGGGTTAATTGAGGTGGGCCGTTGGTGTTTTTAAGGCCGACTGCCGCTAACAATTCGTCCTGGCATTCTATTGTTTCAGCCGTATAGGCTGGGTACGGTTGATGATTCACCTGGGCCCTGCAGAGTTGGTTTCGATGCTCTACAAACAGGAAATAACGTTCCAGTAAGAAATGTTCCAGCGTATTTGGCTTGGATGGTCCAAGCGATTCGCCGACGCGATATTGGCACTGATGTTGTGCCCCAGTACTGGCCCGGGTTAGCTGGTAATTTGTCTGTTCGTCCCGTGTTTGCATTTCCATTTTGGCGTAGTGGTAGGGGAGACTCCATCCCCGGCGGGCAGCCCAGACAGCCGGTCGGTGGTTGGCGTCCATCGACATGAAATAGATCCCTGGCTTACCCTCGGTATGCACATAGGTACGCACGTTGGCTTCCAGGAATCGAAATGAGAGTAATTCTGGCCACCAGCGAGATCGGACCCCTTCCATGCCGAAAAGTACGATGCCGACGTAGGCCGTGTTGTCGTACAGGTCGAGTGAAAGCGAGGTAGGGATCAGCGGGCGCAATTCTTCTTCTGGAACTGGCCAGTGTAAGAATAACAGCGATCGCCACCGTTGATAGCCGATGGCACGTTCATCAGGTCGCTGGCCCGGTGAGAGTCGATCCAGATCTTTCTCATGATTGTCAGGTCCAGGCATGATTTTCTCAACAAGCTTAGTCAATCGTTTTCAGTTTCCTTGTCTGCCAGTTTGATCACCATGCACTGTGTTGTGGGCATTTCAATCAATCCCTCGGGCTTTTCTGCAAAGAACTCATCAAACGCTTTCTTGACTCCGGCCAGGATGGAATAGTCATGGGTGACCATGACCCCACCCGGTACCATGCGGGGATAAAAGAACTCCAGGCATGCCAAGGTACCTTCGTAGAGATCGACGTCGAAATGGGCCAGTGAGTACTTGGCGTTTTGGACTTCTTCGACCCCTTCGGTGGAATCAGGAAAAAGGCCTTCGTAGTAATGCAGGTTCTTGTATTCTTTCAAGTAGTTTGCCACGGCTGGTTGGCTGCAGGCGTACTGGTTTTTTTGAAATACCTCTCCGTCGATTTCAGTTCCCTCTGGTAACCCGGCATAGGTGTCAAATAGACGGAGGGTAGTGTCTCCCTTTGCTTCACAGAGAAAACGGGCTGATCCACCTCGAAAAACACCGACTTCAGCAAAATCGCCAGGCAGTTGGCTTTGTGAATTCGCCAGCGACATCAGGATAAAGGCTTCGTTGGTCATCGGCCCGCCTACTTCTTTGCGGATACGTTTCATGAGCTTGATGATTTTTCGGTCTTTATGCGTACCGAGAAAAAATCGCTGTAGTGCACAAATCCGGTTGGTCCCCCAACGTTCCAGGAATCCACCAGCTAACCGTATTAACATTTTGCTCATAAGAAACATCTGCCCATTTAGCTCGCTAAGAAATAAATGATGTTTTCGCCACCCATCCAAGAGTACGACTACTCCCAGTATAACTGGCATGCCGGTAGCGACAAAATGGCAGCAAACGATACTTTGAGACACTTTTTTACCTGGCTCGTGTAGTGATATGTTTTGTTTGATGACATTTGCAGTGCCCCCCACTCCTTCTCTTTTGGTGGAAACCGAGGATTGCCAACGTCGCGCCGGCGATGACGGGAGCAGTGACTACTGATAAGAGGAGAAGCAATCCGCCGTCCAGATCGTTGACTGTTACCGTGACTAGCAGAACGATTAGCAGCGGCCCGATAAATGATCCCAATAAGAGTTTGCCAGCGGTCTCTGGACTCATACGATCTCGGTAATGGAAAATTTGATAGGGCGTGAGCAACCACATGAACAGCAGGCAACTGACAGTTAGTATCAAGTCGATGCCCTGGTTCAACCGGGCAAGCTCACTTCCGGTAAGCTCAAATGCCAGCCGTTCCATGCCCGCCAGGAACCCGATGGCAAGCAGTGCAACTCCCCAGCTTGGAACGATCTTTTTCATGATTCCGCCCTCTTTGGAATGTTAATGAAAGGGCGTAACCGTACTGGATGAGTGGCTGTTAACACCGTTTTCCGCGGAAGTTGCCTGGATCGTACCCTGGTAACCGGTGGTGTCCTAAACGAAGGTTCTGAAGGTTGCTTCTACGGCAGTCTTTACTGCGTTAAAATGAAGATTGGCTGATCTGGAACTCAGTTCTTGTTTGAGTATCAATACAACCGTGATTTTATTGAGCAGGTGATCCAATGAATGTTCGATTTGTTCGCTTTCTTTTGCTGTGTAGTAGTCTCTTGATTGTTGAGGTGCCAACGGTTTTGTCGGCAGACGCCATCGATATTGGCTCTCGCCGCGAATTGTTCGCAGATAGTTTCTTGATCGGCAAACTAAAGGGTGATGCCAGTCAGGTATTGCACCAGCCGGAACCGAAAGAGGTGGCCCTCGTGACCGGAAAACCATGGGAAGGGAACGTTAGTGCCTATTTTACGTTCCTGCAGGATGGCGATGAATTTCGCGCATATTATCGAGGTGCTCATTACGATACGGTCAAGAAAGTTATGACTCACCGAGAGGTCACCTGCGATGCGACCAGTCGCGACGGGATTCATTGGACAAAACCTGAACAGAAAATCTACGACTTCGAGGGCTC
>CAZXJC010000076.1:0-2807 GCA_964640885.1 uncultured Pirellulaceae bacterium
TTTCAGACTTAAAGTGCCCAATATCACAAAGATCAGTAAGTTAATCCTTAAGGAGAAAGAGTAGCAAAATGGCATCTATTCGAACGAACTTGCAGGCGGGGTTGATTTCCCGTCAGCTGTCTAACATTAACCGTCGATTTACCACCAACTTGGAACGGTTGTCAACAGGCTTACGGCTCAACCGGCCTGACGATTCGCCCGGTCAATATGGGGTAGTCATCAACCAGAACCTGCTGATTCAATCGTTGAATCAAGGCGTGGTCAATGCCCAGTACGCGGCCGGGATGTTGCAGACAGCGGAAGAAGGAATCAACACCATTATCGACGTGCTGACTCGGGCACACGATTTAGCCGTAACCGCTGCTGATGCGACATTAACCCAAGCCCAGCGTCAACAAGCCCAAGACGAAGTCGATCGGCTGTTGACAGCCGACGATGGCCCGTCTGAAATTCAGCAGATTTTGGACAATGTCAATTACAATGGTGTACGGCTGTTATCCGACTCGGAAAAATCGGCTGACATTCAGGCTGGTGGTATTGGTGCTGTCGGTGGAGCCAGAAACGCCGCGCTCATGGGTGGGGATAAGGTTACTTTGGTTACACTCACGGGGGCCTCGTCTGTCGCTGGCGCGCTCTTTGCTGATGGTGGCTCCACCGCTAACAATTCCATATTAGATACCGCTGGCACCCAGGATAGATTTGACGCAATTACTTCAGCTAATGCGCCGGGTTTGAACCTCCTTGGCTTGGCTGCAAAAGAGTCCGCCATGGTGATCAACATGAGTAATACGGCGGACGCAATCCATAAAGGTGATATCCTTGAATTGACTTACACCAACTCATCGGGTACCACCAGCGATCAGGTGATCGTGGGTTCAAAAATTGAGACTGCAGCTAATATTACTGCTGCTGGTGCGACCGGTGCAGATGATATAGTCGTCTTTAATGCGGAAGGGCATACTGTCGGGCTGGATCTGTACACACTCCTGACTTCCACTGGAATTACGGCATCTACTGACACATTTACGATCAGTCGGATTCCGCAGACTTTGATACTGGATTCCACTGGGGCTACAGCCATCAGTGCCAGTTCCCGTGACTTTAACCCCGCAGACATTGCTACTAGTAACAATACCAGCAGCGAATTCCGTGAAGTAATGCATGTCGGTGTGGCCTTGAAAGCTAGTGGTGACTCAGGGTCTGCTGGGCTCAATCGGGTGACGGTTAGCTTCGCTGACACCAATCCACTGTCAGCCGCTTCCGCGATTGAGAAGGCCATCGAAGAGCAATTGGGCGGCGAGTACCGCGAAGGTGGAGCGTTGCATATCGATGTGACCGCAATGGCCGATGTCTACAAGATGACGAATATTGATACAACCAGCTTGACTGATGCCTCCAAGATACAAATCGCAGCAAAGGCGGAAATCACTCAGGATTTGTGGACCTCTACCACGAATTTGATTGGCACTGGGGGTTATACCGCTTTTCAAAATACCTCTTCTGATTATGTTGGTACGGAATACGTTAATGCCAAAGAGGTCTATTTCAAGTTCTCCACAAGCAGTACTGCGGGGGTCAACCTGACGCCGGAGCTGCGTATCATGTCTGATGAGTTGTCAGGCTACACCGATAAAACTAAATACGGTGATAATCGTTTATTCGGCAATTCGCTAAACATTGCTACGGGTGAGCACGGTAACGACAAGTTTATGCTGACCATTGATGGAGAAGATGTGGAAGTCGATCTAGATGGCGACTTTGCCAGTTCGACCGCCGAACGCCTATCTACATTGGTTGCTGCTGAAGAAGCCGTGACCACCGACAAGTCATCCGCATTGGCATCACTAGCAAGCACCTTTAGAATGGGCATCTACGATCCTAACAGTGTTGCTGGTACTGCGATTGCAGATGGTAGTATCGCCGTATCGACCGATACACAACAGGGCGGTACAAATTATGCCCTTTGTAATGTTACCAGTAGGAACTATACCGGTGGTTACTATAGTCAGGACAACCTGCGTACCATGTTGACCGACGCTATCAATAAAGCCACTACATCGGCTGCTGATGCTAGTGTCTCTTATGACCACTCCACACGTACTTTTACCCTCACTACTGGTTCGCGCAGTAACCTCAGTAGCTTGGCGGTTGGTAAGAGTGTAGCTACCGACATTGTACTAGACAATTCGGCTAAAGCCACTAATATAATCGATTCGACACCGGGCACTTCCGGTTTCGTGGGTGCTCTCGGTCTGAGCCAAGGGGCATCCAGTACGGGGTCTGGTTCTTTCTTTGAGTTCCGTCTGGGTGGTGATGGCGATACCTTCTCTATTAACTTTGGTACCTTTGGTGTAACCAATATGGGGGCCGACCAAACTGATATATCCAACATCACTTTGGCTACCCAGAGCGGTGCCGCTAGTGCTATCAGTGTGATTGAAACTGCGCTAGACAGCATCAGTACCACTCAGACACGAATTGGTGCCGGTATCAACCATATGTCCAGGCGTGGCAACGTGATGGAAAGTCACCGTGAAGCCCTGCGTGGAGCCAAAGCCAGAATAGAAGAGATCGACTTCACCGTCGAAACCAGGAATTTGGCTAGTTTGCAGATTCTGTTGCAGTCCAGTACCGCAGCATTAGCTCAGGCCAATATCATTCCTCAAACTCTCCTGCAGCTCCTCGCTTAATAAGTACAATCGAGAAAGAAAATATAACCAACAAGGAAAGAAGCGTGCACTCACGCTTCTTTCCTTGGTTTTTGCTTCTGTACAGGGAATTAATGAGTTGAAAAGATGTCTGTGAAT
>CAZXJC010000077.1:0-4718 GCA_964640885.1 uncultured Pirellulaceae bacterium
TCAATATCTTGCGCGACGGACGGATCCTTCTTGACCAGGAAGAGGTAACGGTTGAGGAACTGGTCCGCCGCTTGCAGTTGCAGCGAGAAACCGACAGTCGTATGGGAGTGATTGTACGCGGGGATGCGGATGGCTCGTTTCAAAACGTAGCTACAGTTTTAGGAGCATGTCGACAGGCAGGCGTTTCCGACATGGGGATCTCGGTACGTCCTGCACGTAAACTCAGGTGATTCATGGTCCACGGTTATGCGATTTTCGCCGAGGCCTTCCAGTGGCTCACATTGCCTCATCTCTCGAGGAGTTGGTCGCTGGTGATCTGGGGCGGGCTCGTAGCCCTCACGATCAGCCTGCTTATTTTGACACGTACCCGGTGGGGACAGTCAAAACCGATTTCCAAGTGCATTGCGATGTCGGTCTTCGCCCACCTGGTCATCCTGGTCTATGCGTATTGCACGCACCTCTGGACAGCGCCGCCGACGCTGGCAGTGCATGATACCTTTCAGATCAAGATCGTTAGCGAGAGTGATATTCAGGGCGATCCGGAGGCAACACCAGAAGTGACAACACCAGCATCGCTGGCAGAATCGCAGCCTTCCACGCTGGAACCACAGCCCTCCGGTGAAGAACTGACCGAAACCGATCCTCAGGAGCCGCTGCCGGTGGAAGCTTCGATTACTGACGAGCCGGAAAGCGAACCAGAGCCATTGGAAGAGCCTGTAGAAGAGCCGCTCGAGGAACCACTAACCGAAGAGGATCCGGTACCCGACGATCCGCCAGTTGCAGAGACAGCCGAGCCGCTGGAAACGACAGCGATTGAGAGCCAGTTGCCTGAGATTGTTTCAGATACGCAGCCGGCTGACCTGGTTACCGGAGCCGAGTCATCGGTCACGGTGACTGACCTGCCAGTTAATGATTCCCAAGATCCGGTGACAGAGAGCCCTCCACAACCGGTAACGGCACCCTCCTACGAACGCCCGAAACTCTACCAGTACCGTTTCCAGGCCCAACGAGAGGAGATGTTGCAAAAGTATGGGGGCAATGCACGTAGTGAAGCGGCCGTTCATAGTGCTTTGCAATGGCTGGCCAGGAACCAAAACGACAACGGCGGCTGGGCGCCACGGGTTCTTGAGGGGGGTGTGGAAAGGCGTATCGGCGGACATGATCGCAAAGGAGCAGGTAGTGAAGCCGATACGGGAATTACAGGACTGGTTGTATTGGCCTTCTTGGGAAGCGGGCACACGCATTGGGAAGGGATGCACCGCCAGGTCGTGAAGCGAGGGGTCGAGTACCTGATCAGGAAGCAAGCCCGGGATGGCAACATGGCGGGCTCAGCCCGTCTCTTTGCACGTATGTATTGCCATAGCATGGCTACCCTGGCGATTAGCGAAGCCTATGCCATGACGGGCGATCCACAATTATCGCCGGCAGTTAAGCGGGCGGCCGCTTACACCATCTGGGCCCAGCACCCCAGATCAGGAGGCTGGCGTTACCAGCCGGGTGATCGTGGCGACACGAGCCAATTTGGCTGGCAGGTCATGGCGCTTCGCAGTGCCCAGTTCGCGGGTGTTGAAGTGTCAGCCACCACCCGTCAATTGAACACCCATTTCCTCCGCAGCGTGTTGCACGGCAAGGCGGGTGGACTGGCATCTTATCGACCATTGCAACAACCCTCGCGTACGATGACGGCTGAGGCACTTGTTTGCCGAGCTTTCCTGAAATGGCCCCGTAATGAAGCAGCCATCCAGGAAGGGGTTAACTTCGTGATGGGTGAATTGCCCGGTAGCGGTAAAAAGAATTTTTACTACTGGTATTATGGCTCGCTTGCTTTGCACCAGGTCCAGGGCCCCCAGTGGCAGCGTTGGAACGAGGCCCTGCAGCGGGAGTTGTTGGGGCTGCAACGGCAGCAGGGAGAGCAAGCGGGCAGTTGGGATCCAGACACGGTTTGGGGAGCCTATGGAGGGCGTGCTTACAGCACGGCCATGGCCGCCCTTTGCCTGGAAGTCTATTACCGGTACCTGCCCCTCTATCAGTAGGGTTTTGGCATTCCGGTTCCCAGCTTCTCTAACAGGCTTAATCACTACTCTTAGTGGTAAAACAAGGGTAAAATACCCTCTTTAGTCGCTCCGAGTGCTGCACCGGTTTGACACTTCATGGCGGGTCGGTAGAATAATATTCGTGTTGAAACACCCCATGAATCGTTTGATTCTAGGGTTCGCACGAGTTGGTTCTGGTGAAGCCCATCTGGGCGACAACCCGCTTTCGCCGCTCGACTGCGTGACGAGTTACCGTCCTACCTTTATAGCGAGAGCGATGCGATGAATTTCTTGTTTGCCGTAGATCCCGTCTTGGCGTTTCTTCTTCCCGGTGGTGGGGAGATCTGGATTTTTGGATTGATCATCCTGTTGTTGTTTGGCAATAAGCTGCCTAGCCTAATGAGGAACGTGGGCCGCAGTGCTGTCGAATTCAAAAAGGGTGTTCAGGGGATTGAAGAAGATCTTGACGAGGCGACCAAGCCGAGCAGTTCGGAGGGGGCCTCCGAACCAGCAGAAGAAACGACGGAATAAGCCTGGCAGCGACGATGGATTTTAAGCTGCTAGTTGTCGTGTTCTCGGAAACACAGATCCTGTCATAGTTGACGCAGTAGTCAACGAACCAATAAGAACCAGAAGGGTTAGATTCGTATGATGTTTGCACTGGTTGGCATAGGGCCCGTGGAAATGATGATCATCGGGGCGATTGCCGTCATTCTGTTTGGGTCCAAGTTGCCAGAGGTGGCCCGTTCGGTCGGCAAGAGTTACCGTGAATTTCGTCACGGCTTAAACGATTTCCAGTCCCACACGCATGTTCCCGACTACCCGGCCAACGACGCCTACTCGTCTTCGACGACTACCGATGAGTACGACGATTACGATGACGCCACGGCTCCCAAGTTTTCACCACCGCCGACCGACGACAGTGAGTCAGCCGACGAGGCCGTTAGCCCTCTCCAAGAGCGTGTCGAGCAGGACATGGCAGACGCCGGTGGGAATGAAGAAGCGGACTGAGAGATCGGCTGTGGCTTGAAGCGGAGAGGGAAGCGAGTACATTTAAATGACGGAACTGGTTGGCGTGGGTGCCAATGAAGCACTGCGGCAATCAGCGTTCTCGGGCATATAGCTCAGCTGGTCAGAGCACTGTGTTCACATCGCAGGGGTCGCAGGTTCGAATCCTGCTATGCCCACTCGAGAGCCTCTGCTTGCAGAGGCCTTTTTTGTTGCCGATGGCGGCGACAAGAGGTAAGTAATAATCATCAGGCCGAGGAGAATAATCTATGACCTCTTACCGACTTTCCGCTGGTAAACACCTGGTGGCGACCAGTTGCCTGCTGGCCATGACCTTAATTGCTTTGAATAACACGCTGGCGGACGAGAAGCCAGCCAATAAACCACGCTTTGACCCGGTTCGCAAGAATATCGAAGGCTGGAACGTGGACGTCGATCCAGCGCTGCTGGAAGGGAAGTATCAGGAAGAAGGCACACTCGCCTTGCAGATGCTGGCTAACCACTTGCAGCGAATCAAGGTCCTCGTCCCGCAGCCCCAGTTGGGCAAGATGCAGACCGTTGGCATTTGGATCGAGCGAGCCCACCCCGTCCTGGGAAACATGCAGTATCATCCGGGAGTTCGCTGGCTAACCGATCGCGGCCACGATGCTCGCCTGGTCAAGAAAGTTCATATCACCCATGCCAAGGCACTGCTCAGTCGCCAGCAGCTGCTCAAGCATCCGGCGGTCATCCTGCACGAACTGGCCCATGGCTACCATGACCAGATTCTCGGTTTTGACCACGCAGAGGTAAAGAAAGCGTACGACCGGGCGATGGCGGCGGGCAAGTACCAGGAAGTGTTGCTCTACACCGGGCGGGTGGTCAAGCACTATGGCACGACTAACCACAAGGAATACTTTGCCGAGGCAACCGAGGCGTACTTTTATCGCAACGATTTTTATCCCTTCGTGGCGGCCGAGTTGAAACAGTATGACCCGTATTGCTACGAGTTGTTTCAGAAACTGTGGGGCAAGCTGTAGTGCGGGTTAATCAGTGACTGAGTCGGTAGTCGACAAGAAAAGCGACTGCCTGGTCAGCCTCCTTCCAGCCATGGTGAAGGGGGCGTTCCAGGCAATCGCGTTTGCAGTGGTGGGGATTTCGTAAGAGGCAGTCTGCCCGTCACCACTACTTCTTAAGCAACACGCTCCGGTTGGCGGGCTCTTTGGTAGTCCGCTTGGCCTTTACCTCCTTTCCTTCGGCCGGTTTCTTGACAGCCGGTTTCTCACGATCCGACTTCTGGGGAGCCGGCTTCTCCTCGGTCGGCTTCGAGATTACCGGTCGGTCTGCTCCTCGTTGAGGGGCAACCGGTTGCACGTCCAGTGGCCGCCGGAGCGTTGGTCGATCTGTTCGCGACGGATTGGTCCGTGCTGGATTGGTCCGTGCTGGATTGGTCCTGGACGGACGGGTTCTCGACGGGTTGGTCCTGGACGGACCGGTTCTTGATGGAGTGGTCTTGGGTGAATCGTCCCTGGGAGTGTTGTCCCTAGGATCTTCCGGCGCCAGAGTCGGTTCTGCTTCTTCCAACGTTGAACGACGGGTGTCACCTGTTCGAAGTGAGTATTCGTAACATTTCACGAACTCTTCACAGACTTGGCACTCTGAGTCGATGAACGTGTACTTGATACAGAACCAGACTTT
>CAZXJC010000078.1:0-4045 GCA_964640885.1 uncultured Pirellulaceae bacterium
GTTTCTTGCCTTATCCACAACGAGCATTACGAACTCGCGATTACCTCTATATTCTCAACTTCAAACCAGATCGTTGGCCGATGGGGAATCCCTACAATCTGTCCGCTACCAAGACACCGGAGACCAAGCTCCTGGAGAACAACACCTTTGTCACTTTTGGCGATCTGGACGCCTCCCCCACCAAGGCCTGGGTCATCGAGCATCGTAACGAGAAAAAGTGGCAGCAACATTACGACTGGGCGTTTGGGAAACGCCCCGAGGAAGGACTGTTTGTGATTGCCGACGACCCGGACCAGGTCAATAACGTGGCGGGCAAACCGCAGTATGCAGCGGTCAAAAGCAAACTCCGCAAGCAGTTGCTGGACGAATTGAAACGGCATAAGGATCCCCGCGTGCTGGGTGACGGTTCGACCTTTGATAAGCCGCCGTTTGTTTCCCAGCGATAGAGGATGGCCGGTGGCAGCTATTTCTTTTTCTTGGGCTTGGTGCCAGGGATGAGGGCAACCATCTCCTTGAGTGGTTTCCAGCCTCGGCCCGTGTTGACCGTCAGCTGTTTCTTCTTGTCCTGGCGAATCTCAAAGCGATTGTTGTAGGTTGAGTACAGCAGGTCTCCGTCCAGGAAAAACAGGAAACGCATCTTGCCCCGGTCGGTGATGATGCGGATCGGCACAATACGTGAGTTTGCGCCACCCGAGGAATAACCCTTGATTACGGTTGGTAGTGTCCCCTTTATGCCAGCGACCGGCTTGGCAGTCTTGTAGACCTTGTTCACCTTGATCAGGGCGTAGCCTTCCTTGGTGAACTTGGTGATCGTGGCATCCACGATCGTCGGAATGGCCGGATTTCTAATCGCTTGTTCAAGCCCTGGGGGCAACTCGTCCTGCTGGGCGCGAAGTGGGGTTAGCAAGGAGACGGTAAGCAATGTGAAAACAGTAAATCGCAATGAGGCCCTGTGTGTCATGGGAAAGTCCTCTAGTTATTGATTTAGTTGACTGGAAAGTCGCTTGGCGAAACGACGCGTAAATTCGTAGGGATTGTCGGTTGCTTTCTTGATGGCAGGCAGGACCGCGCCGGCCGCTGGTCCCACTTTTTCGAGAGCTCGTATCGCGTACATACCGACCAGCAGGTTGTCCGCATCGATGTGGCTGGCCAGCAACGGCAAGTAGGTTTGTTGGTCTCCCATTTTTGCCAGCGCTAATGCTGCCGCCACCCGTACTGCCGGCACCGGGTCGCGGGTTAGAGCGACGAGTTTCTCCTTGTCTTGCTTGGATTTCAGGTGTCCAAGCCAGGTCGCTCCCCAGTAACGCAGGGACGGACGTTTTGAGGTTATAGCTGCCCGCAGTGCTTGCCGATTGCCCTGCTCTCCAGCAACGATGACCTCGATTAATTGCTGGCCAACCTTGGCATTGTTGGCCTGTCTGAGTACCTGGTATTTGCTGCCGTGGCGACGCCCCAGGTCTTCCAGGATCGGTTCGGGGATCAATCCTACGTCCCCGGTTTCGATCATCCAGTCGTAGAGCGTGGTTCGCAACGTTTTTAGCTGCTGTTGGTGTTGTGGTTCGCTGGCCAAGTTGACTGTTTCGTCAGGATCGTTTTTCAGGTCGTACAGTTCTTCGGCCGGTCGTGACGGCTTGAAGACGCGGGATTGTAGTTCATTTAGCTTGCCATCTTGATGCAGCTGTCGCATCGTTTTGACGATATCCTTGCCATCCTTGTATTGGTTTGGTTGTGCGTGAGGGAAGGGAGAGAGGAAGTTGCGAATGTACTTCCATCTCTTAGTGCGAACACAACGGATGGTATCGACGGTTTCGTCGCAGCGGTCACGGGCCGCTACGATGTACTGCCGTGGTTGGTAATCCGAGGCCAGTAAATCCTGGCCCTGGATGAACTCCGGGATCTTGATTCCGGCCAGCGCCAGGGAAGTTGCCGCGATGTCGATATGTTCCACCAGGTCATGCCGGACCGTGCCAGCGGCACGTTTCCCGGGCAGACGCATGAGCAGCGGTACGTGGATCCCCTCATCGTACAGGTATTGTTTGCCTCGCAGGTGACTAACTCCATGGTCAGTCCAAAAGAAGATAGCGGTCTGCTCCAAAACACCTTCTTTGCGCAGGGAATTAATGATCTGTCCGACTTCCTGGTCGACCCTGAGCCAACTGCTCAGGTAGGTAGCCCAGTCTGCTCGCAATACGGGATGGTCTGGGTAATAAGGTGGCAAAGTGACCTGTTGTGAAGAGACAAGTTGAGGAGCTTTCGATTTGCGCGCTTTGCCACCGGAGAGCTGAATCTGTGCAAAGAAGGGCTGGCCAGCCTTGCGCTTCTTCCAGTTGCCCGCATCGTACATGTCAGCAGCAATGAAGTTGTAATCAGTTTTGCCGTTCTTATTGAGGCCGGCATTGGTGACGTGGTAACCGGCCTGTCGGAATAGTGCCGGGATCGAGGGGACCGGCAGCTTGAAACTATCGTAGTACGCTTCGTTGCCACCCCCCTTCCCAGAAGTTCGTTGTGATCGATGGTTGTGAGCTCCCAGGGTCGTTGAGTAGATTCCAGTTACCATGGCCGAACGGCTGGAAGAACAGACGGGGTTGGTGACGAAGGCCTGTGTAAAGCGAACACTCGTGCTGGCGAGTCGATCGAGCTGAGGGGTGCGAATGGTTTTCTCGCCGTAACAGCCCAGGTGCGGCGATGCGTCCTCAGCAATGATCCAGAGCACGTGGGGGCGGTCGTCTGCCAGGCCGGTACCAGCAAAGAGTACCAGCAGGCAAAGTATCCAGCTGCCGCGCACCGGTCGTGATCTGTTAGTCAACAATGATTTTGTCGGTGTCATGGTTTTTTGGTCCGTGATTTCTGGTTTAGCAGGTCTTTCCCCGTGGGGAGTGGTTTCGAGACTAGGTGGGGTAGGCGGTGTGGTTGTAGCGTGTCACCCTGGGACTTGGTCCAAGTTGCCAGTTCTGCCTAGAGCTGACGCAGCGTCTTGCTGTACTCGGGTTTCTCGGCCAGGTTGTTCAGCTCCAATGGATCCTTGGTAATGTCAAATAGTTCTTCTTTCGGTCGCGTGTAATAACGTTTGATGATGGCAGCTGCCTTTGGGTCAGTCTTTGCCGCCTGGTCCCAGGAGTCCCAATAGGCCCCCGCTCCGTCCTTTCGCAGCCGATCAGAATGGTTGGTGTGGTAAGCATCCGGGCGCAGGTTGTGGATGTATTTAAACTGGTCGGTGCGGACGCTGCGCATCGGGAAGATGTTCATGACGCCATCACCGGTTTGGGTGGTGAAAATCTTATCACGGTGAACCTGCTGGTTACCGGTTAGAACCGAGGCAAACGATTTGCCGTCAACCTGGTCGGGAACGTCGCAACCGGCCAGGTCGAGCATCGTAGGTAGAATGTCAACCCAACTGACCATCGCCTCGGTTCGTTTGCCAGCAGCAATTTTACCGGGCCAACTGACCACCAGTGGCACCCGGGTACCCGAGTCATAAAGATTCCATTTGCCTCGCGGCCATTGTCCCCCATGATCACTGGTGAAGAGAAAAATGAAGTTCTTACCAAATTTCTCCTGCGCGAAATCGTGAATCCTGCCCATCTCCTGGTCCATGCCGGTGATGTCGCTCAGATAACGTGCCCAGTGTTGGCGTGTTTCCGGCGTATCAATGAAGTCCGGTGGTAACGTTACCTTGTCAGGGTCGTAGATGCTTTCCTTGCCCCAGGGAACATGGGGACGCCGGTCGCCGACCAGCAGGCAGACGGGGCCGGCAATGTTCTTGCCGCTAAAATACTTCCGGACGTTTTGCGACATGTTGCGCGGGGGGAGGCTTTTGAAATTAGTGCCGGGCATCGCGTTTCTGCCGTGAGCCACCTTGCCAAAGGAAGCGATGTGATAACCCCTGGCCTTGAGGATCGGCAGCAGGAATTTGGTTCCCGATTTGATCTTGCTGTGGTTGGCGTGTGCTCCGTGTCTAGCTGGCATCAGGCCGGTCAACAGCGAAAACCGATTAGGACAACAAGAGGGAGAAGCGACGTAAGCATCCTCAAAAGTCATACCGGCA
>CAZXJC010000079.1:0-5783 GCA_964640885.1 uncultured Pirellulaceae bacterium
CAGAGTCCGGGGGGAAAAAATCCACGCGACCAATTCCGCGAACTGGTCACCCAGGCCTGCAGTCCCTTACCAGTCGTCCAGCCTCGACGCCCGCGACTGCGGATATTCGGTAAATCTCGGCGATTCGGCAGGAATTGATCCGTTTCAAACAACGAACCAGGCCACTATTAGCAACTGCCTTTTTTCCTCTCGCTTTCCCTGTTCTGAACCGACTATAATAACGGCAATCATCTTTTGAACTAAAATAGAAAAGCTGCGCCTCATGTCCTGTGCTGACTCAAAACGAACCTACCAGCTCTCGCGGCGCGAAGCGCTCCAGGTGGGCGTCGGTCTTTTCGGCCTGAACCTGGCAGACCATCTGCGTGCTCGCCAGGCTGCGGGTGGAACCTCCAAGGACATCTCCTGCATCTTTATATTTCTCGCCGGTGGACCCAGCCATTTTGAGACCTTTGATCCCAAGCCCGATGCTCCAGTAGAAATTCGTGGGCCCTGGAAACCAACCCACACCAACGTACCCGGTACGTTCATCTGCGAAAAAATGCCCCTGATGGCTCAGCACATGGACAAGGTTGCTATTGTCCGTTCCTGGCAGGGCAAAAGTGGTTCACATGCCACCGGGTCCCAGCACGTCGCCAGTGGTATGTATCCGCCCAGTGGCGGTCAGTATTTTCCGAACTTCGGCTGCCTGGTTTCGGCACTTTACGGCTCACGCGTTTCTGGGATGCCCGCCCACTTTGGTCTTCCCTTTGCCGCCCGCTATACCACACCCTCAGGCTTCCTGGGTCCCGGCTACTCGGCCTTTGATATCGAGGGAGACCCGAGCCAGCCAACCGTCAAGCTCGGCGGATTGAACCTGGCAAAAGTACGCTTTGAAGATCGCCAGTCGATGCTCACTCAACTGGACAACCTGGGCAGACTGGCCAACAGCCAGGACAGCCCTATTTTGGCCCAGGACAAGATTGGCCAGGAAGCAATCTCGATGCTTACCAGTGGAGCCATGCAAAAGGCGATGAACCTGGAAGAAGAAGCGCCAGCGTTACGAGAAAAATATGGAAACAATATTTACGGCCAGCGGGTGTTGCTAGGTCGCCGACTGATCGAAGCAGGTGCCCGTTTCGTAACCATCAACCAGGCCGTCCAGGGCGGCCTGTTCGGAGACGGCAAAACCAACGGTACCTGGGACAACCATGGCTGGTTGTTTGATTCGATGATGTCCTTTGGGTCACGCCCAGCGGGTGTACCGGCCAGCAGCAAATGGCATCACTACCGCGGCCCGGGAAACCTGCCACAGTTGGACATGTCCCTCTCTACGCTGCTGGTCGACCTTGAGCAGCGAGGACTTCTCGACACGACACTGGTCGTGGCCATGGGTGAATTCGGCCGCACACCAAAAATCAACAAGACTGCCGGTCGAGACCATTATCCCAACGCGGGCAACGTCCTGCTGGCAGGAGCAGGAATCAACCGAGGCGCCGTCATCGGTGCCACCGACAGCCAGGGAGCCGTTCCCCGCAGTCGCCCCTGGCGACCGGAAGATTTCGCAGCCTCCATCTACCATGCACTCGGTATTGATCCCCACGGCACTTACTTTCCGCGGCTCCCACGACCCACTCCAATCGCGGATGGCCGGGTGATCGACGGTCTCTTTTCCTAAAGCGAGATCTGACGACGGTTTTTTTCTCTTTTGTGGCAGGGAACCAGCCATGAAATCGTCAACTTATGCTGTCCTGATCGGTGTCTATTTCTTACTCATCGGGCCGGTGATCCTATTTCGACCAGAAGAAGTGCTTAAGCTCACGCGGGCCTTTGCCGACCCGCGTATCCTACTGCTGGTGGGCATACCGTTTGTCATGATTTCAGTGCTGGTGCTGGTCCATCCAACTAACGGTCGGGGAGGGGCAGAACTGCTGGTCCGGATCCTGGCTGTCTTAACCATTCTTAAGCTGGTTGTTTTCATCTGGTGGCCCAACTCTTTGGACTGGACATTAAAACTGGTCGAAAAGCTGCCTCTTGTATTTTTCCGTTGCGAGGCCCTGGTCGTGATACCGCTGGGCGGTTGGTTGATTTGGTGGGGCAGTAAAATGATGCGCTTGTCCAGCCAGCCGAGCAAAGATTCGTAAAAGCAGACAATCAAACCGCTCTATGCTATCTTGACCGGTAACGGTGCTGTAGACGCTATCCTGCAAATGAAAGCCTTCATGCACATGAAAATGCGCACGCTCCTGGTAACGGCCATGGCCTTTCTCTCGGCCCACGCACTGGCTGACGAACCTGCAGCCCCTAAGCTGCGCCCCAAGATCACTCTCTCGAAGGCTACTACCCGAGTGACCGGTCCACTGACTACCGATGGCTACATTGATTATGTGCGGGTCATTAACCAGCGTCTGTCGGTCGGCGTGACGGCCGAGAACAACGCCAACGTCCTACTTTGGAAAGCAATGGGACCGCATCCGGAAGGGACTACCCTGGGGCCCCAATTATTCAAGCTACTGAAGACAGAGATGTTGCCTGAGACGGGTGATTATTTCATGAGCCTTGATCTATTTCTTACGAAACAACTAAAACTCGCCCGCAGCGATGATGCCTGGAAGCAGAGTTGGAGCGCCGTGACCAGAGGTCGTTTATGGACTGCTGCCGACCATCCACGAATTGCGGCCTGGCTGAAGTTCAACGAGAAACCACTTGCGTTGGCTAGCGCAGCAAGCCGTCGTTCCCGGTATTACGCGCCGCTGATCGTCGACTCGCAAAAGAAAAAACCAACTGGAAACGCGGCAACGAAGCCGGTTAGCAGCATGATCGAGGTCTTGCTACCGGGAGCCGTACTATCTCGCCAGTTTGCACGGGCATTGGCATCGCGAGCCATGCTAAGGCTCGCAAACAACCAGCCCGAGGCAGCCTGGGCGGACATCATTGCATGTCATCGTCTCGGACACCTCGTGGCAGAGGGGCCGACAGCCATCGAGACATTAGTAGGACACGCTATCGCGGGGATCGCTGCCGAGGCAACGCTCGTTTACATCGATCATGTTAAACCGGATGCAAAGGAATCGGCTCTGCTGGCGAAACAACTGGATCAACTGCCAATGTTTAAACCTATCGCGGAGAAAATCGACTTTTTCGATCGGTACATATACTTGGATATTATCCAGCGGGTGGCGGGCGCGGATAAGCCCAACATGAAGCTGCTTATAGAAATGACCGGGGTCGACAACTCCAACGATAGCAGCATCAAGAAGGTGATGAGCAAGTACAGCCTGAAGCTGACCGACTGGAACATGGTGCTCACCAATGGTAATGCTACTTACGATCGACTGGTAAAGACCATGCGAATCGAGAACCTGGCAGCACAAAAATCAGCCCTCGAGGAATTTGAGGACAACCTGCAGAGCCGGTCTGACAAGCTAAAAAGCCCCCTTCGAATAATCGGGGAGATTGCCGCTGCGAAGAACGGGCCTCAGGGACTTGGAAAAATAGTAGATGATGTCCTAACCAGCATATTGTTACCGGGCCTATCCCGTTTAAACGTGGCAGATCACCAGGCTTCTCAGGTCCACGACCACCTGCTGGTCGCCCTGGCCCTGGCTGTCTACCACGCTGACCATGGTGAATACCCAGCCAACCTTGCTGCACTCAAGCCAAGGTACCTGGAGGAACTACCTATTGATCGCTTTAGTGGCAAAGCGCTTATTTACCGACCCGGCCAGCAAAGCTATCTGTTCTACAGCATCGGGCGCAACCAACAGGATGAACAGGGCCGATCTTTTGCTGATGAACCGGGGGGTGACGACTTGCGTGTGCAAATTCCACGCAAAACAAGAACGCTGCAGGAATAGTTCAACCTGCTACTTAGCTAGGCCGCACAGTCTGCTCTCAATTTGCCGCGCGTCTGGACCCAAAAAGGCGATCACGCGACCCTCTCTAAACAGGTTTTCGATACACCACTGGCCGGACAGCTTCCTGTCCCCGCCCTTGCTGAACAATAGGCCGCAGGACGCTATACACCATCGTTTCCTGGGGGGGTAGCGGGCTATACAACAACAAAAAACGACTGAACCGGCAGTTTTTTACTCTGAGCTGTAACACATTTTCTTCTTTTTCGCTCAGAGGTTTGTGGCCGGCGCTAACGTGGTCCTGGCGCATTGCAACTAACCCTTTCTCAAGAGAGCTTACCATGAACCAGTTACGTGGAATCACCCTTCGTCCAGTCCTGGAAACCGACCTGCCGATCATCCTCAGTGTCTTTGGCGACGTGGAGCGCGCTCATCTGTGGGGCCACCGGCGGGTCTGCGATGAAACGCAACTCTTTGAAACTTGGCGTTACTGGTCGAACGAGCGAATGGGCGACAAGTTCATGGTGCTTTCCCAAGGTCGCCCTGTCGGGCTCGTTTTCGATTACGAGCGGTCGCTTGAAGACGGACACACAAAAGTAGCCGCCATGCTACTCGACGACTGCTGCGGACGAGGTGCCGGGGTCATTGCCACTGCCTTATTTAGTCAATGGCTATTTCAGAACCTGCCAGTTCGAAAACTATACCTCGACGTTTTCGAATTCAACAAACCTGTCCTTCGGATGCTCAACAAACTGGGGCTCCAGGAGGAAATGAAACGTACAGAACATCGCTACTGGAACGGCCGTTACTGGGACCAGTATGGATTCGCCTTTTATCGTGCCGATCTGCCTCAGTTGATAGAACGGCTCTCCCGCAGACGGACCGTTACGCCCAGTTCGACGCGGTTCAAATCACCGAAGGTAGTCTCCCAACGGACTATCGTTCCTGCAGCAGTGACCGACGCTGGCAGCGACTCGATTGGCGATGTCGTCGACCAGGCACTTAATTCACTCGTACAAGGGGCTTAAGTAACTGCATTTAAAACGCTGTTCAACAATCTCACCTTAACGACAAGGAATTTAGATCATGTTAACTACCAAACAGAATCGTCACGCCTCTAAGAAGCCCAAGCGACGAGACCGCGTCCCGCACCTGGAACAACTCGAGAAGCGGGAGTTGTTTATCGTGGGAGCGAACTTTTTACCACCGGTCGAACCCACTTTCGACGGCGTTGTCCAAATCACCCATTCGAATGGGGGATGCACCGGTTCATTATTAACAACGGGCAGGCACGTCTTAACGGCAGCACATTGTTTCGACCAAAATGTCGACTCTACCGGCGACGGAATAAATGACATTGGGGACGGCATCCTGGACAATCGAACCTATAGCGTTCGGTTCGATTTAGACGGTGGTCGCATGGTCCGATTCAACGGAATCACAACGGCGGCCATTGATGTCCCCGCCGCCTGGAACGGAAACTGGCGAAGTTCGCAACCGGGTGGTGGAAACGACATCGCGATCATCACCTTGCCAGAAATAGCTCCTGTCGGCAGCCAAGGTGCGGACACCTACGACATCTATCGCAACAGCAACGAAGTGTCACAAAACTTTACTGTCGTAGGTTACGGTCGCACGGGCTCGGGGACGACGGTTTTTAACGGAACTCCGACGGGCAACCAGCCCGGTAATATCCCCGGCAGCGGCGGAACGCGACGCTCCGGCACCAACCGCTTTGATTCCGCCACGGCAAACCGAGTATTGAGGTTCGACCTGGACAACCTCGCCGGTGAAGTAATCACCGCCCCAGGAGATTCCGGTGGCCCCAGTTTCCTTAATGGAAACATCGCCGCTGTAACCTCCTCCGGAGACCTAAGATCGCAAGCAGGGTATGGTGGACCAGGACAGGCGGCCAATGCAATTGGCGCGAGGGCGACTTCCACACGCGTCTCT
>CAZXJC010000080.1:0-4382 GCA_964640885.1 uncultured Pirellulaceae bacterium
TAAACTGAATGCTGCCAGTAGTTTAAACACCTTTTAGGCCGTGTTACCCTGGGTTGTTCGGCTTCTATAACTTGACACAGAATATGTGGACCGATGAAGGCCAAACTAATTGTCGTTGGCGGCGATGCCAAGCCAACTGAAATCGATTTAACTTTACCAAGCGTGATTGGGCGAGGTCGCTCGGCGACGGTAACGTTGCCTCATCCGCTGGTTAGTCGTGATCATTGTGAAATCTATCTTTCCGAGGGACGGCTCCATGTACGGGATCTTGGGTCGCGCAATGGGACCTACGTTGGTATCGAGCGGATTGAAGATGCCGCCCTGCCTGCCGGTGGCCTGCTAACCGTCGGCACGGTAACTTTCCGTGCGGTTTATGAGGATCCAGCAGTTGAAGCCGACGTGGATGATCTCTCCTTTTCCGTTGCTGACTCCGATTCGGATGAACTGACCGTAGGACCAGATGCTCCCCTCAGCAGTCGTACCACGGCCATGCTTGCCCCCGGCGAAGCTAATCCGGAGGAATCTGAAACCGATGCCCTGGAACGTATTCTCGAAACGCTAACTGAGACGCCGTCCAGTCCAGATGTTTCTGCTGAACAAGCATCTACCGAAGACTTGTCGACCAACGAGGTGGCTGCTGCTGCCGAGTCGGAGGATATGTTTCCACCAGTCAAGGATGGGTCAACCGAATCCGAAGATGGTAAATCAGAGGCTGCGGTTGAAGATGATGATGATTTTAACACGTTTCTGCGTAACTTCAGCTGATCGTCGCTAACAGCTTTCTGGTTGCTGTAGCCGGTAGTGATCGCTGGCATTTAAACAGGGAAAATTATGCAGCTTTCATCTTTAAGAATCCTCGCTTGTTGGAAAACCTGCCATCACGTTTTCTGCCTCTCGTTGGTCATCACGATTAGCCTCCTGGCAGGCTGTTTTTCTCCTCCCGGTGCCCAGGCTGATCCCGCTGAAAAGAAAGAGAAAAAATATACCAACCTGCTGGCCAAGGAGACCAGTCCTTACCTGTTAATGCACGCTCACAACCCGGTTAACTGGTATCCCTGGGGGCCGGCCGCATTCGAGAAGGCCAAGAAAGAGAAAAAGGTTATCTTTCTTTCTGTCGGCTACTCCAGTTGCCACTGGTGTCATGTCATGGAACGGGAGTCATTTCTCGACGAGGAGATTGCAAAATTCCTGAACAAGCATTTTGTCTGTATCAAGGTGGATCGTGAAGAACGGCCGGATGTTGACAAGATCTACATGACCAGTGTTTATGCGATTAACGGCCGAGGTGGCTGGCCGATGACGGTTTTCATGCTGCCTGACGCTCGGCCGTTTTACGGTGGTACTTATTTTCCGGCACGTGATGGGGATCGCCCCGGTATTCCCGGTTTCTTCACGATGGTCAAGAAAATCCAGGAACTCTGGACGACAGAAAATGCCAAGGTGGTGGAGAGTGCTGCCCAGCTAACGAAGTACGTGACCGCCGAATTGAATGGTGGGCAAATGCCCGGGGCGACCAGTTTGCCTGAAAACTTCCTGGCCAGCACCCAGCAGGCACTGACTCGACAGTACGATGACCAGTTCGGTGGTTTTGGGTACAGTCCGGCAAGCCCCGATCGTCCCAAGTTTCCCGAACCGGCCAACCTGGCTTTCCTGGTCTATCAAATTCGCATGGAACGAGCTGCCGGTAACGATCCCCAGGAAGCTATCAAGATGTTACGAGGAACACTTGATCGGATGGGGATGGGTGGTATTCGTGACCACCTGGGAGGTGGATTTCACCGCTACAGCGTGGACCGCTTCTGGAAGATCCCGCATTTTGAAAAGATGCTTTATGACAATGGACAACTGGCCAGTGTTTATGCCGAGGCTTATCAACTGACTAAAGATGAAAACTATCGACAAATTCTCCAAGAAATGCTCGATTTCGTTATTCGTGAGATGACTGATAAACAGGGAGGATTTTATTCTGCCCTGGATGCAGAGTCGGAACACGTTGAAGGCAAATTTTACCGCTGGGAAAAGAAGGAAGTTCAGGAGCTTTTGACAGCTGATGAATTCCAGTTGTTTGCCGCGGTTTACGGATTGGATCGGAGCCCGAATTTTGAGGATGAGTATTATGCTCCGCAGTTGAACCGTTCGCTGCAGGAGATTGCCAGTTCACAGAAAATGAAACGTGCTGACTTAGAAGCAAAATTACTGCCGATTCGGCAGAAGTTGCTTGCCGCGCGCAGTAAACGTCCCCGGCCCCTCACCGATACGAAAATTCTTACTGGCTGGAATGGACTAATGATCCGCGGGTTTGCCGATGCCGGTCGCGTCCTCAAGGAGCCACGCTACGTCCAGGCAGCTGAGCAGGCTGCTGAATTTATCCTCGAGAAGTTGACGACTGAAGAAGGTCGGTTACTGCGGACCTACGGTAACAACGAGGCAAAACTAAATGCCTACCTGGTCGATTATGCATTTCTGATCGATGGTTTGATCGGGTTGCATCAGGCCACCAAATCGCAGCGCTGGTTGAAGGAAGCAGACCGGCTGATGCAACTGGAATTGAAACTGTTCTGGGATAAACAGAATGGTGGTTTTTTCTTTACGTCGGAAGATCATGAATCCCTGCTGGCTCGCAGCAAGAATCCCCTTGATGGGGCCCGGCCGTCGGGAAACTCGGTCTCTGCCCAGAATCTTCTCTACCTGGGAGAAACGCTCTCAAACGAGGAGTATTTGAAGTATGCTGAAAAGACCGTTCACTCGGTTTCAGGTATGCTGGCCGCTTCTCCAGCAGCAGCGACCCGGATGGCAGTTGCCGTTGGGCAGTTACGAAAGCTGGGGAAACTACCTGTTACTAGTCCTCCGCCGCCGAAAGAAAAAGAGCCATCTAAGGAAGAGAAACCATAATCGTCTCAGCGATACCGACAAGCTGTCGGCGATCGGTTCTTGTTGCCTTAAAGACGTAACATCTCTCGCAACTGGTGCTGGACCATTTCCAGGTTAGTTGCCATCTTGAAGGTGACGGCAATGGCCATGAAAACGGCCAGGATAATGAGACTCATTGCGTAGGGATTGATGGTCGATTCGGCTGTCTTGAGTGCCTCGGCCAGCTTGATTTCCAGCTTGCGCCAACCTGCGCAGCTCTGTTCGGGACCGGAAGACACCAGTTGTGTGCAACGCAGTGTCGTAAACGTTTCCAAATGCAGTTGCACATGGAGTGTGGGTAAGCAGAGACTGTCTCCAGCCCAGCGTAATTCGGGGTCCAACTTGCTGGCGACCGAGGAGAGAATCGGCCGCAATTGCTTAACCGTCATGTTGTAGACGACCAGGCGAGGACGTACTAATAAAACGATCAAAGTCCAGCAGAGTCCGTAAAGGGCCAGCATCATGAGCCAGACATAACCGCCAAACTGATTCGTTGCCAGTTCCGGCAGAAACAATTCCATCGGTCCGGCGATCACGAGCCCCGAGACACCAATTCCTAGCGCAGACAGATCACGGGCTCCGGTTGTTAAAAACGGTCGACGCCGGGAATTAATCAGCCCCAGTAGCATCAGGTAGGCGATCACGGGCCCCAGGGCGATACAGAGATGAAGCGGGTCCATGAAGAACTCTTCCGTGTAGTGAAAGCAATGAAATCAGTGCCGGTCAGCGGTTCTCCTCAGTAGCCGTTGTGACCAGCACCCGGGTAGCTTCGCCTGTCATCTTAGTAACCGCGCGGTGGCCGGTCAATTAGCAGCAAATTCTTCCAGCAATCGCTTTAGTCACTCCGTCCGTTCAAGAACCGGACCAGGAAAAAGACCGGTATTCCCAGCAAGATCAACAGGATAATGACCGTCGATTGCAAAAGTGAGTTCAAGAGCATTTCTTGCAGGACCATGTACAGGAACCAGCCATAAAAAAGAAGAAAGATAGCTGGTACCCACGGATAAAAAGGCGCACGGAAAGGTCGTTCATGGTCTGGTCTCTTGCTGCGCAGGACGATGACAGCGGCGATGGTTAGCATCAGGAACGGTCCATAACAGAAAACCGCGTAATTGGTGAGAAGTGTGAAGATACTCTGTTCGCGAAATTTCTCGGTAAATGTGACCAGGTAAAGTGAGGCAGCCAGCAAGACAATCGCCATAGCCATCTGGGCGAAAATGGCGACCGCTGGACTTCGATACTTGGGATGGATGTATGCAAAGGAACGGAAGAAGGTTCCGCTGCGGCCCATGGCCAGTGTAACCCGGGGGGTGATCAATAGACCACCGTTGAGCGCTCCGAGCGTACTGCACATGATCACCGCTGAAACCAGGGCACCGCCAATTTTTCCCCAGCCATAGGGTTCCAGCAGTTTCCCCATCATTGTTTGCGATACGGTCTGTCCCGCTTCCTTCATTTCTTCCATCGAGAGG
>CAZXJC010000081.1:0-3126 GCA_964640885.1 uncultured Pirellulaceae bacterium
TGCATAGACCAGGCGTGAGGGTTCTCCCCGATCCACGCCCTGGGGATTGAGCCAATAGCTCTTGGGGTACTCGTACCAATTGCCCCAGCTACGAACCTGCAGCCTATCTCCCTGTTGGATCAGTGCCAATCGCCATTGGTTTTCTGCATCCCATAACATCCAGCGATTTTTTGTGGCCGTCTCGGATATCACCGCAGTCTGCGAAATTGCGATCGATTTTTCCGCCAGTTGTTCCGGCAATTTGAGCGGCACCACTCCCTTCCGAAGCGATGCTGCTTCGACTCCGGCCAATTCCAGTAGGACATCGCCATCATGACGATGCGCATAGGCCGGTTTCCAGGTACCATGGGCCGCATAATTGGTTCCAAAAAAAGCAGCCGCCACGACCAGGCAACCGGCCGCATACCCGGCCGTCGCCTTAACTGATGATTGCCAAAAGATCCAAGTTCCCAATAAGACCAGCAGCGAGAGCGCCGGAAGCTCATTGGCTACGGCAAAACCAGCCGCCAAGCCTGCTCCCAGGCAGGTCCAAGGGCTCACATCGCGTTCTTGTTGTATTTTGCCTGCCAGCACGATCGCGGCCAGGACGGCCACGGCAGCTGGCAAATGATTACTAAGTGTCACTGCGTAGGTGCCAACGAGTGTGCCCCAGGTGACAATTGTAAAGGCCACCAGACGGCCCCAATCGGTAGCACCGAAACGCTCGATGAGCCCGGCCATCAACCAAAAATAACAGGCCAACAGCAAGCCGTTGGTGAAGACCAGCATGGCGCGCATTACGTAGAACGGGTTCTCGACAATATCAAGACCCAACGTCTTTTTAATCAACCAGTATTCACCCGCCAACAATGTTGGTAGTAACGGCGGCTTACTGGAATAAGAATGCTCCAGTCCATCTGCAGCTCGATGCCTGACCATATCGATTGAATACCAGTGTCGGCGTTTTGTCTTAGAATCCCGTCGCTCAATGACCGAATCAATCGCGTAAGTCCCCTCATTGACCAACGACGCGATCGTACACCACCGACTGCGATCATTGGCACTGAGCATCGGTGTTTCACCCGTTGAGGCCCGCACCTGCATAATGCGTCCGACCGCTGCCCCAATCGCCGTCACAGCCAACAACAGATAGACAGTCCTGCGAAGGGCATGGCTCGTATCGTTCGGCAAGGATTCCATAAAAGACATCTCTTTTGTGCGGGTGAACACGCTTTTGGCGGTTAGCGCCAGGCTATACCCCGGTGCCGTCGTCGTGTGGATTCGTCTGTTGCGAAAAAGAATAATACGCTTCGTCCCGGCTTCGCTGCGCAGAAATCATCTCAGCAAGCACACCGACCGACATTACTTGGGCGCCCAGCAGCAGGGAAACAATCGAATAGTAAAAGACGGCGCGCGTGTGAAGATGCAGTGGCTCATAGCCTTCCACGGTTCGGGTCACGAACCAGCAGCCCGTCAAAACACTCAAACCAATGCTACCTGCTGCGAAGGCAATCAGCCCCAACGTGCCAAGTAAATGCTGAGGCCTCTGCCCAAAGCCGGTCAGAAAACTAACGGTTAACAAATCAAGGAAACCCTTAACCATTCTAAGCACGCCGTATTTTGACTTACCAAATTCTCGTTTGCGATGATTAACAACGACTTCGCCAACTCTCCACCCTTTAGCTGCTGCCAAGACTGGAATAAATCTGTGCATTTCGCCGTACAGTCGAATCTCAGACAACAGGGGGCGACGATACGCTTTAAAACCACAGTTGTGGTCATGGAGCCGCACTCCAGTGACGCGACTCACGAGCCAATTGAAGATGCGCGACGGACCAACTTTATGCCAGGGATCATGCCGCACCTTCTTCCAACCGCTGACGACATCCAGGCCGCCATCCAAGGCTTCAAGAAATCTCGGGATCTCCGTTGGATCATCCTGAAGATCACCATCAAGCGTGAAAACCACTTCACCTTGCACTACTTCAAACCCGGCCCGTAAGGCCGCAGCCTTACCAAAATTCCGTCGAAAACGAATGCCTTGCACCCTTGGGTCAGTAGCGGACAGCGACTCAATCTCTTCCCAAGTTCCATCATCAGAACCGTCGTCCACGAACACAATCTCCAAGTTGTAATCATGCTCAGCCGCCACAGTTGACAACTCTTCGTGCAAACGAGCCAAACTTTCAGCTTCGTTGTAGACCGGAATCACTGCAGAAATATTCATCGATGCGTCTTCTTTCCCCGCGGTTCTTTCACCCCACCGTGTTCCCGACCGACGACGATCGCGAATCACGAACACCTATATAAAGGATACATGAAACTACCAGTTCCGACATTAACCAAGTCAATCTCAGTAAAATCGCCGAAACGACTGCTATGTAGGCCCCGTAATGCGGGTGGGCCGCAATAAGCGTCATTACTACCAATTCACGCACGCCCACGCCCCCTGGCAACAGTGACAAAAAGCCGGCAACTAATGCCAGGGAAACACAAGCCGTGAACAAGGGAACGTCCCGCAATGTCTGCCCCAAATCCCCCGATACCTGTGGAATCGCTTCCATGACAGCCCACAAACTCAAGCCCATCAAGACCCAACCGAGACTCAAACTTACCCAGCCTTGTATCATCACGCGAAGATCAATTCGCTTTAATAAGTCAGCGATCTGCGGGTTAACTCGCTGGACCTGAAGCCTCAGAACAAACCACCTGAACAACGGTGGCCACGTCGGGATGCCAGCGGCACACATCAATACAATTGCCAACGTTAGCATCGCCGGATCCTGACTTTGAAACAGCAGGATAACCGCGGCAACACAGGCACCGACGGCCATCATCGTCAGCGTTTCAATAAAAACACTAATCGCAGCAACCGTCGCATCCACACGTGAACTGCGAACCAGCGCCGTGCGAATCACGACCACCAACGCCTTGCCTGGGACATATTTCCCTAAATGCCCCACGTAGTATGCTCTCGCCGCCTCTAACCCCGATGGTTGCTGGCCTAAACAAATAAGGATCCGCCTCCAGAACCAACAGGCGGGAAAAAGACCGGCGGCGTAAAACAGAACTGCCGCCAGCAACCACCCACCGTTAAGTTCTCGCCAAGAAAACTGTTGTTCTGCCAAATCACTGCTGGCAGAGCTG
>CAZXJC010000082.1:0-3926 GCA_964640885.1 uncultured Pirellulaceae bacterium
GCCCGGAACACTTCATCCAGCCCTTCCGATTCCGCCTGCAGTTTTACCAGGCCACTACCGGGAACCACCATCGCATGAACATCCCCTGACACTGAATGCCCGCGGGCAACAGTTGCTGCCGCTCGCAAGTCTTCAATACGAGCGTTAGTACAGGAACCAATGAAAACCCGATCGACACTCACGTCTGTCATGCGGGTACCGGCTGCCAACCCCATGTAGTCCAGAGCTCCGAGGGCACTTTTTTGGTCGACCTCATCTACAAAACCAGCCGGATCAGGGATCGGCTGATCAACGGCCAGCACTTGGCCAGGATTAGTACCCCAAGTGACCTGGGGAGCAATGTCACTGGCCTCGTAAACTTCTACGCGATCAAACTCGGCTCCCTCATCGGTGACCCACTGCTGCCAGCCGGCTTCAGCCGTCGACGCGTCCTGGGGGCTAAACTCACGACCTCGCAAATACTCGAACGTCGTCTCATCCGGAGCGATCATACCGGCCCGAGCGCCCGCTTCAATCGACATGTTACAAACGGTCATCCGTTCTTCCATGCTCAAGTTGCGAATCGCACTGCCACTATACTCAATCACATATCCTGTGCCGCCAGCGGCCGTCAACTGGCCAATCAAGTACAGCACCAAGTCTTTAGCAGTGACACCGGCAGACAATTGGCCGTTCACACGCAATTCGAGTGTTTTCGGTTTATCTTGTAGCAGTGTTTGTGTTGCCAGCACATGTTCAACTTCGCTCGTGCCGATTCCAAAGGCAAGCGCTCCAAAGGCTCCATGAGTGGCCGTATGACTGTCACCACAGACGATTGTCATACCAGGCTGCGTGTAACCCAATTCCGGACCAATGACATGCACAATCCCCTGTCGTTTGTCATCCAGATCATAGAGTTGCACACCAAATTCCTGGCAATTCTGTCGCAAGGTTTCTACCTGCTGACGCGAAACCGGATCGGCAATTGGCAAATTCCGATCGACCGTGGGAATATTGTGATCTAGCGTAGCGATTGTCTTTTCTGAGCGGCGAATTTTTCGGCCAGCTAATCGCAGACCCTCAAACGCCTGCGGACTGGTTACTTCATGAACCAAATGCAGATCGATATAGAGAATCGTCTGTTTCCCCGCTTCGGAATGAACCACATGCTCATCCCAGATTTTCTCGAACATCGTTCGGGGTACGGTCACTTCGCTCTACTCCTCACGTAATCCAATGCAAACCATCTAATCCCGCGGCGAGACAACTCGCAAAGCATCATTATACTTCAAAGCCTACCGTCGCGACAGGAGACGTTCCTTCGCAGCAACTCTCTCTAGAGGACGGTTGCCTGCTCAGCGGGGTTAAACCTGTAGCGATCGAAATCAATCACTGAACCCGTGGTAATCGCGATACCACTGAACATACTTTTGTATGCCCGTTACCAGCGAAGTCTCTGGCTGAAATCCAAAATCAGCAGCCAGGCCACTGGTATCAGCAGACGTTTCTTGTACGTCACCTGGCTGCATGGCCGTCAGCTCCTTGATGGCTTTTTTACCCAAACACTCCTCTAACGTCGTGACAAACTCGTCAAGAGAAACAGGATTTTGATTTCCGATATTGTAGACTCGGTAGGGCGCAGAACTGGAAGCTAACGTAGGGGCAGCGCCGGACCACTCCGGATCTGCTGTGGCGGGCTGATCAATAACCCGTAGCAACCCCTCTACAACATCATCGATGTAGGTAAAGTCTCGCTTCATGCGACCTTCATTAAATAGTTGAATTGGCTCACCCGCCAGGATTGCTCGTGTGAACAGATAGAGCGCCATATCGGGTCGCCCCCAGGGCCCGTAAACAGTAAAGAACCTCAAACCGGTCGTTGGCAGACCGTAAAGATGACTATAGCTGTGAGCCATTAGTTCGTTGGCTCGCTTGGTTGCGGCGTACAGGCTGATCGGATGCCCGACACTGTCTTGCACGGAAAAAGGCGTTTGCTGATTAGCTCCATAAACGGAACTGGAAGAAGCGTAAACCAGGTGGCTGGCCCCAGTCTTCCGACATCCTTCAAGAATATTAATAAAGCCGGTCAGGTTGGAATCTGTGTAGGCATAGGGGTTCTCGAGCGAGTAGCGGACGCCCGCTTGCGCAGCCAGGTGAACTACCTTGTCACACTGCTGTTCATCAAACAGCTCTGCCATCTCTGTCCGCTCGCTGATATCCTGCTGGACAAATCTGAATCCAGAAGAATCTTGCAACTGCGCAAGGCGATCTTTTTTCAGTTGCACATCGTAGTAAGAGTTCAAATTATCGACTCCCACTACGTTGACCGACTGTTCCAGCAGCCGCCTGGCGAGATGAAAACCGATAAAACCGGCAGTACCGGTCACCATGATCTTAGTCATTGTCACTTTTCCGCTTTTCCACTCGTTCCCAGGCTGGCAACGTCATGCTGAACTCAACCAATTGATGATATACTGAAAAATCGCCGCCTCAACCGTCTTTGGCTTCAACTTCTGGTGGCAAATCGCATTCTAACACCTGATGACCACAATACCCCACAGTTCCGACTCACTGAAAGAAGCGCTGGAGAAAAAAACAGCGAAAATCGGTGTCGTCGGCTTAGGCTATGTTGGTTTACCACTGCTGCGAGTCTTTATTGACGCCGGCTTTCAAACCCTGGGATTTGACCTCGACGAAGCCAAGGTAACCCAGTTAGCTGCCGGAAAAAGTTATATCCAACACGTATCCGACGAATGGATTCGCGAGGCAGTCAGTCAGCAGCGATTCGAGCCGACAACAGACATGGAACGACTCTGTGAAGCCGATGCTATCCTGATTTGCGTGCCGACTCCACTTACCGAAAGTCGGGAGCCGGACCTCCGTTACATCGAATCGACCGGAAATCAGATTGCCCGTGTCTTGCGACCTGGGCAATTGATCATCCTCGAAAGCACTACTTATCCGGGTACCACGCGTGATGTGCTGCTCCCCATTTTGGAACAATCGGGGCTACAGGTCGAACAGGACTTTTTTCTGGCTTATAGCCCGGAACGGGAAGACCCGGGAAACAAGCAATACTCCGCTCGGTCAATTCCTAAAGTGATCGGTGGCATCGACTCACAAAGCTTGGAGTTAGCCAACACCTTGTATGCAGCAGCAGTGAGTGAAACGGTCACGGTCGCGACCTGTGAGATTGCCGAAGCCTGCAAAATTCTTGAGATCACGTACCGATCTGTCAACTTCGCGATGGTCATTGAATTGAAAGTGCTCTTTGACCGTCTTGAAATTGATATCTGGGAAGTGATTGACGCAGCTAAGACCAAGCCGTTCGGTTTCCAACCGTTTTACCCCGGTCCTGGCCTGGGCGGCCACTGTATCCCAATCGATCCGTTTTACCTTAGTTGGATTGCTCGCAAGCATGACATGACCACACGTTTCATTGAACTGGCCGGCGAGATCAATACCAGCATGCCAGACTACGTGATTCAACAGGTGGCCAAAGCACTCAATACCGTGGGCAAACCGATCCGAGACTCTCACGTGGGGATCATGGGGGTAGCCTACAAGAAAGACATCGACGATCCTCGCGAAAGCCCTGCTTTTCGATTAATTGAACTGCTAGAGGATCAAGGGGCTCTCTTAAGCTACAACGATCCGCACATCCCGGTCTTACCCCGCATGAGAAACTACCGTGTACCCTCGTTAAAGAGCGAAACGCTTAGCGTGGAGTACTTGAACTCACTGGACTGCCTGTTGATCGCCACGAACCATTCCAGTTACGACTGGGATTTCATCGTTGAACATGCACCGTTGATCGTAGACACACGCAATGCCACACGTGACGTTGCCAACGGCCAGGAAAAGATCCACCGCGCCTGAATCAGCCTGCTCAACTTAAGCTGCTCTCAGCAGTGTGCTCGACTCGTCGTCGGCCAGTTCACGGAGTT
>CAZXJC010000083.1:0-6193 GCA_964640885.1 uncultured Pirellulaceae bacterium
GCCACCGTGACCGGCTAATTCTCGTAGCGGCTTAGGAGCCTCTTCCTTGGCCGGTTCATCTTCTTTCTTCTCTTCTTTGGGGGCAACTACCGTTCCGGGCAAGGCCCAGATACGAATGATCTTGTCTTCGCCAGCAGAAGCGATCTGCTGTCCCTCACTCACTAGAGCAAGAGCATGGACGGCTGCTGGAGTTTCCAGCGATGCCTGCTGTTTTCCGTCCGCCGGATTCCAACTACGGATCGTCTTATCGGCCCCTGCCGAAAACAAAACCGATTGATCTGCAGCCCATTGAACGGCCGAGACCGCTCCCTGGTGTCCAGTCAAGGTTTTGGAAACCTTTCCACTGGCTGGGTCGAGCAACACAACAGATCCGTTGTTCAATCCCAGCGCAACCTGTTTTCCGTCCGCACTGACCGCAATCGATTTCGGAACATCCGCCAAATTCTGAACGTCACGCAGCTTGAGGTTTTGCTGCCGTTGCCAAATTTTCACCGTCCGGAAGCCACCCGCAGCCAACAGATTACTATCGGCGCTAAAGGTCAGCGACTGCACCAAGTCCATAAAGGCAACACCTGGTTGCTTATAAACCCCCTGCTTGATAATCTCTTCATCCGTCAAACGTCCAATCTCACGCTTGGTTGGAACATGGTAGAGAAATACCTGGTTAGCTCGTCCGGCCGCAGCAAACTGGCCATCCGGTGAAACCGCCACGGTATACACAGGATTGACGCCAGCTGGTAACGGTTGCCAATTCGGGCCCTGGTTGCCACTGACGGTCCCTTTCGCACCTTCCTTGATCCACAACTGGATGAGCCCCAGTTCCTGCGACGTAAGGCTTTTGGCACCAACATCATTGTCTGCCGGAGGCATGAATGATTCTTTTTGCCGTGAGGCGAGCAGTAACAGGGAACTTACTTCCGGTTTACCAGCAACAACGACCGGCCCTTCGGAACCACCCTTAGCAATCGCCTGCGGCGTTTCCAGGATCAAATCACTTTCCGCATCCGTCGCATTGTGACAGGCGAGGCAGTTGCGTCGAAAAATGGGTAATATCTCTTTCTCGAAATCGACCGGCCCCTCATGCTTGATTTGCGCGATCGCAATGGCTTCATCTTCTGCAGCAATGGCGGAAGAAGTCACGGCAGTAAATTGCACAAGCAACGCTACCACGACACCAGCAATGAGTTGGCTATTAAGAAGATTTCGCATAATTTCACCCCAACTGTTATTAAAGGATCGACTTCCGCAAGCAGCTGCGCCTCGTCAGTCAATCCTCGTGAATAATCCAATCAAAAGTACAATATTATTTCCTGTCAACTTCCCGGGTCACTCTTTAGCAGCCGCTGGCTTTTCAACGGTCAAGTTCAGTGCACCACTAGCGGCAACTTTGATCTTATTGAAAGTCCCTGCTGCTTGAACCGTCAGCGCGTGTGCACCCGGCGTTGCCTTATCGGTCGTGACGATTTCCAGCGTTCCTTCCGACTGATCTTTGGCAATCGTAACCTTGGCAGCAGAAACACCAGCCACCCCCTTAGGAAGGGCTAACGTCAGTTCTACCGGTTCGACAAAACCATATTTCCGTTCCAGCGTCACTTTCACCTGAACCTTTTCAGCCGCCTTCAGCTGAGCTTTCTCGGCTCCGAGCTTAATCGCGATCGGCGTCGCTACCAGTCGCAGCTTAATCGGTGTCGAAACAATGGCTACATTAACGTCTTTGGCCGCATTCGCTTTCTTGACGTCGGCAACCTTCTTATCCGCAGCTGTTTTACCAGCCGTAATGCGTTTGACCTTATCCTGCTGAGTCTTGAAAGTTGCCTCTGCCTTGGTTTTGGCCTCGGTCGATGCTTTCGCCTTAGTTTCTGCTTGTGTGAATTCTGTCTGAGCGGTCTCAGCAGCTTTCTTAGCAGCTGCCAGCTTCGTGTTGGCATCCGTCAGCACTTTCTCTGCAGCCTTCGCTGCTTCAGCGAGACCCGCGTTGTCCTTGTCTCCTTCGGCAGCTTTCTTGGCAGCATCTCGCTTGCCAGTCGCTGCCTTGACAACGTTTTCGGCAGCAGTCACCGCTTTGACCATGGTGTCCCGCTTCTGCTGCACCGTCTTTAGTTGCTGATCATCTTGCTGCGACTGCTTGACCGCGGCATCTTTCGCAGCCGTAACTTTCTTAGTCTCTTCAGCAAGACTTTTAACCAGTCCGTCGAGGTACTTTTGCTGTTCCTCGGCAACCGTGATCGCTACTGTGTTGCGCGGTCTCTTGACCTTCGAATCCGCCCGCAAGTAGAAATTATAGAGTCCTGGTTTGGCCTTAGCATTGGTTATCGCCAGCACCAGCTTGGATTCCTTCTCGGCGGCCTTAATCGTCAAATCCCCAGGTTTAATCTCACCAGGAACCGACGTAGCTACAAATTTCAGGTCACCCCCAAGCCCCTCTCCGCGGGCGATTTTGACTGGGACTTCCAGCTTGCCACCCAGCGAGGTTTCCAAAACCTGGTCTTCGCCTACCTGCACCAGCGCGGCACCATTTTCAACATCGACAATCGAAAGCCAGAGTTCCTTGGAACTGCGAAAGCCGGCAGCAATTTGCGTCCGGTTCGCCGTATTCCAAACAACCGTACCGACACGGGCGGGACGCACTAGTTTAGTGCCATCCACTTCTGAGGTCCCAGTAATTTGAATCGGCCCGGACCAGGTTTTGGCTTTTTCGGTAGCAGCAAAAACCAGGTTCGCTGATGTCTGACCTGCAGCCACTGTCACCTTCGGACAGCTCACTTCCGCTGGCAAGCCCGTCACCGCGACCTCAACTTCACCATTAAATCCGTCCCGCCGCAAGACTCGCACCTCCATCAACATCGTATCGGATCGTCGCAACACGGGAGAAAACATTTTGACTTCATTTGCATTAGCCGTTTTGATTTGTTTGGGCAGAGCCAACAGGCGGTAATCTGGCTGTTCTTTACGAATCGCCAATTCGTAGACGGCGTGCGGCGTGGACTGGCTGTCACCAAACTGGTCACGCACCATGACACGATATACTGCATCCTCGTTAGCGGTAAAACGGTAGCTTGGGTCATCGGTCGTATCGTCGTAATCGCCACCAATTCGACCATTGCGATCCCCCGGATCATCCACAAAAGTGACGTCCGCCACTGTTTCTTCGCCCTTGTCATTTTTCGTAACGCGTTGGATCAACATGACTGCGTCGGTATCTAAACCTCGTCGCTGCGACGTCACCTCGATCCAATAGATCTCGCCCTTCTTAGCTGAAAACTGATACCAGTCGGCGTCACGGGCTGGATAAAACTGCCCCGTAACATGAGCGGGCACTGTAAGTTGCTGAGCCTGATCCGCTGCGGCGTTTGGTTCTTTTTCAACCACCACAGGTGCAACTGCTACGCCCAAGTTAATTGTGTTAGAACCCGGCAATTGGAAGGGAACCGCATCCAGCACCGCTGCTCTAAGCGGCTGATAGAAACTTGGCTTCGAGCCCAGCTCCGCAACCGCGGGCACCGTGATACTGACAGTCGCCTGCTCCAGTACCGTTGATCCACTACGCATGTTTGCTACCGGTTTACCACCGGGAAGATTCCTGCCATAGATGGTGAAATTGCCTTTGGTTCCCGGGGTGCCAACCGACGGAATAATAAAATCGATGTAGGGCCCAGTTCTAAAATCCAACCGGTACATGTATTCCGCACCACCGCGATACACAAAATCACAGACACCAACAACATACTTGCCAGCAGCGGGTGCCTTGAAATCGAGCAGCGCATCTCCCTGCTGATGTCCACGTGACCTGAGCAACTCCTGCCCCTTGGCATCAAACAAGATTAGCGTTCCATCAAGACGTGAGTCGATTCGCTGCGCCTGACAATCGACCAGCAATCGTTGGCCTGCTGCCAATTCCACCTGGTAGTGATCTGTATTGCTGGCATCGGCACGCCCATTAATGACCGTTCCCAACGTCACGACTTGTGCTTTTGAAACCTCATGATTTCCACCCGCGTCAGCCGCTTCGGTGGAAGCCCCGACAACAAAACAACGTGGATTCGAGGCGCCAAACTGGCCAATCACGCGAGCTTCATAAATTCCGGCAGGTACTTCCTTTGCAATCTTCACCTGGAAGGAACCATTGACCGGTTGTGCCTTCGGATTCAATTCGTTCGCCGGCGTCATTTTCTGTTGAGCTGTGATGCCGGGATGCGAGAAGACCATTTTTGCGAGTGCATCCTGGTCGCCGCCGGCAACCTGGACTTCAACTTCGGTCCCCTGTTGCCCTCCAGCTGGGTAAATGGTCGTCAATTGTGTGATCGGTAACTGGGCTCCAGCCGTTCCAGGCAGCAAGAACGCAACTAGTGCCGCCACGACCAAAGCTCTTCGCAAACAGGATCGCGACAATAGGCTCCACAACATGACCATTTCCCCCATGAAATCTTGTGATTGGCCCATCAACTGGACCTGTTCATTAATACGGCCGCACTTTTTACCGCGCGGTTAGCCACCAAGCATCCCAGTTAGGATTCCTGGTAACACCCGTTGCAAGTACTTCATTAATTAAGCACTCACGATACCCGTGGCAGCAAGTCAACCGTTTGCCTCTGGCAAAACAGTGACCGGCGCCTCTGGCTGGCAGGACGACTGAGCTCATTGACTCGAATCGCATTAGCGAAGGCAAGATCTACTTGCACGGCCCCCCGTGCCACCAAACTCCGTTTCGTTTGTCGATTCCACTGCCGACAGCCAAAACTGCCGGCAGTAACAATCGACCATTCCTTGACTCTCATCCAACCCGTTTAATGGTTGAATAAAAATTCCTTCGTATTAATCAAGGCCCACACGATATCTTCGTAAGCGAGCTTTGCTTCTTTTGCTTTTTCAATGTGCTTTAAGGCAATCGCTGCCTCATCGCTGGATGGTTCCCGCGAAAAGGCCAACAAGTATAAATCTCGAATCTTGGTGGCATGCTCGCGTTCCTTATCCTTGCTCAAAACTGCTGCATTACCGGAACCCGAGGTTAACTTACCTTGGATCTCACCGGAATTGAGCAGGTGTAAGCTCTGTGCCAAGTTGGCTTCCGAAGAACGCTCACATTCGCAAGCGCTGCTGGATTCCGGACGGCCGAAGACGGTCAGGAAATAGGAGCTAAAACCACTATCGGGCAATTGAGTAGCACGAGTTCCAGCCGGTACACCACCAAAACCAGTATTTGTACCGGTCACCTGGTTAATAGCATCCAGCAAGACTTCAGCATTAAGCCGCTTGGGATAGTATCGCGAGAAGTTCTGTTTATCATCGCGATTCCACTCGTTAGGCTCTGAGCTAAGTTGATAGACACTGGAATTGCAGATTGTCCTGATCAAGTGCTTCAGATCGAATCCCGCGGCGATAAAGTCTTTCGCCAGCACGTTGAGCAATTCAGGATTGGTTGCCGGATTAGTGGCCCGCATGTCATCTTCCGGGTCGACCAGTCCACGGCCAAAGAAATGCTTCCAGTAACGGTTGACCAGGGCAGGAGCAAAGAAGGTATTCTCTGTGCCAGCCATCCAGTCGACCAACGCGTGACGCGGGTCAGTATCCTGAGAAATTTCAGTCGCTTCCGCACCAAGACCCCTGGGCGTAACGTCCGTACCGGTCTTCGGATTACGGGACTTGGCGATCCCACGCTTATGGTAAACGCGGTCAAATCCAGGACGGTCACTCTTCTTCCGACCAACCTGAGCGAAAAAGGCCTGGAAACCGTAATAATCCTGCTGGCTCCAGACTTCGAATGGATGATGATGACAACGCGCACACTGAATCCGCAGACCGAGGAACAATTGTGCCGTGTCTTCTACCTGTGCCGAAGCATCCTTCACTTCCCGGTACCAACCAACGGCTGGATTCTTGACCGGATTCCCGCTGGCTGTCAGCACGTCCCGCACGAATTGATCGTACGGCTTGTTCTGATGCAACGATTCGCGAATCCAATGGTGGAAGCCATAGGTAGCAACCTTGTCTTCTTCTTTGCGACGCTTATTGCGAAGAATCGCACTCCACTTATTGGCAAAGAAGTCAGCATAATCTGTACTATCAAGCAACTGGTCGATCCGCTTAGCTCGCTTGTCAGCTGCCTGGTCGGCCAGAAAAGCTTCTGCTTCAACTTGCGTCGGCAAGCGTCCAGCAATGTCGACCGTAACTCGGCGCAAGAACGTTGCATCATCGC
>CAZXJC010000084.1:0-5878 GCA_964640885.1 uncultured Pirellulaceae bacterium
GCTGAGAAGCTGGTGTTTCTGAGTGATATCAACGGTGTCCGTTCGGATAAGGATGATCCCGATTCCCTGCTGTCCGCACTTACTGCTGACCATGCCCGCGAGTTAATCGACTCCGGTGTGATTGATACAGGTATGATTCCAAAAGTACAGGCCTGCCTGGAAACACTGGACCAGGGTGTTGGCAAGGTTCATATCATTGATGGTCGAATTCGCCATTCGCTGCTGCTGGAAGTTTACACCACAGAGGGGATAGGGACCCAAATTGAGCAGGGATCTGAGGCGACAACGAACGAGCCTTGAACGCGTTAACAAGTCGTTCAATGGAAGCTGGTACGGATTGCGAACCTGGTCGCAATCAAACGTGTCAGCTGGATAGTTAACCGGCAAACCAGGATGCCAAAGAGGAGTATTTGCGATGGAGACAAACACAGGATTAGGGTCGGCTGAGACAGTTGAACTGTTTAAACGCTACGTGATCCCCAATTACGGACGTTACCCGGTTAACCTGGTACGTGGCGAAGGCTCCTATGTGTGGGACAGCGAGGGGACCCGCTATCTTGACCTGTTTCCCGGTTGGGGGTGCAATCTGCTCGGTCATTGTCCGGCACCGGTGGTAGCCGCTGTCCAGGAGCAACTTCAGACGCTGATTCATGTTCCTAATTCCTGGCACCTGGAAGTTCAGGGGCAGTGGGCACAATTGCTTTCCGACCGTAGCTTTGGAGGCCAGGCTTTTTTCTGTAACTCCGGAGCGGAAGCCAACGAAGCAGCGATTAAGCTGGCCCGCCTGCATACCCCAGAAGAGCGTTATAAGATCATTACTTTTGAAGGTGGGTTCCACGGACGTACACTGGCGACAACGACAGCTACGGCACAACCCAAGTACCATGCTGGCCTGGGGCCCTTGATGGCCGGTTTCCAGTATGCCCCGTTTGGAGATCTGGATGCGGTTCGCGCACTAATTGACGATGAAAGTTGTGCGATCCTGGTGGAACCAGTTCAAGGAGAAGGTGGAGTCCGCTTGCCGCCGGAAGGATTCCTGGCAGGGTTGCGAGAATTGGCTACAGAAAATGAATTGTTGTTAATGTTTGATGAAGTTCAAACGGGATGTGGTCGTACGGGGGAATGGTTCGGTTACCAGCACTTTGGGGTGACTCCAGACGTGATGACTCTGGCCAAATCACTCTGTGGAGGTATTGCTGGTGGTGCGATGTTAACAACTGCCGAGATTGCTCCCAGCCTAAGGCCGGGAATGCACGCCGCTACCTTTGGTGGCAATCCGATTGCGGCACGGGCTGGAATCGCCTGTATCGAGATGATTGAATCTCAACGCCTGTTGCAAAACGTAGCCAGCTTGAGCCAGTTGTTTCAGCAGCGTTTGCAGGCACTCCAGGAAAATTGCCAGTGGATTCGTGAAGTGCGGGTCGTTGGTATGATGATTGGAATTGAATTGGATGTTGAGGGCGGTGCCGTGGTCGAAGCCTGTATGTCCAATGGTTTGCTAGTTAATTGCACCCAGGGCAATATCGTTCGCCTGTTGCCAGCCATGACACTCACAGAAGATCAAGCGGAACAAGGATGCCAGATTCTGGCCGATGCAATCCAGGGGCTTAATCCCTAAAGAGCTGGAGTCCGACAGGCTCCAGGGTTTACGACGTTTTGTTAGGAAACTGCTCGATGACGAGACACTTGATCACTTTATTTGATCTGACAGCGGACGAGATCAATCGTATCCTAACGATCAGTCGGGAATTGAAGGATCAACTTCAGGCCGGGCAAAGGCCTGCATTACTGCAGGGACACGGGATAGCGCTGTTGTTTGAAAAGCCATCCTTGCGGACACGGGTAAGTTTCGAAATGGCAATCGGGCATTTGGGTGGGAGCAGTTTATTTCTCGGCGATGACACCGGCTGGGGTAGCCGTGAGAGCATCAAGGACTTTAGTCGGGTGTTGAGCCAGTACATGGATGTGATTGTCAGTCGCTCCACCGAACATGCGAAGGTTGTTGAGTTGGCAGATCATGCCTCCTGTTGTGTTATTAATGGACTGACCGATTATTGCCATCCATGCCAGGCACTGGCAGATATTCTCACGCTCCAAGAACGACACGGTTCATTGGAAGGTCAAAGGCTGGCTTATGTCGGTGATGCCAATAACGTGGCCCGCAGCTTGGCTATCATTTGCGGGAAACTGGGGGTTGAGTTTGCTTTGGCGGCACCGGAAGACTACCAGTTTGACCAGGAGTTTCTGGATCAGCTAGGGTCCAATATGCCCGGTTTCGAAATTCAACAGACAACTGATCCTCGAGTGGCGGTCGAGAATGCCAATGCGGTGTACACGGACGTATGGGCCAGTATGGGACAGGAATCTGAAGCAGCAGACAGGGCGCGTGCCTTTGAGCCGTTTCAAGTGAATACTAGCTTAATGGCTGTAGCACCAGCGGATGCCTGTTTCCTACATTGTTTGCCAGCCCGCCGAGGTGAGGAAGTGACCGATGATGTTCTTGATGGAGCACAGAGCCTGGTGATCGAACAGGCGGCGAACCGGATGCATGCCCAGAAGGGACTGCTGGTATGGTTGTTGAATGAGAGCAAAAGTGGCTAAGGAGAATCGGATGGTCAATCGTACCAGGCGAAAGTCAGCAGAATTACGTCCCGTTCGTGTGAAACGAAAATTCACGAAGGCGGCCCCCGGCAGCGTCTTGTTCCAGGCGGGTGAGACAGTCGTTTTGTGTACGGCCAGTGTCCAGGCAGGCGTTCCGCCGTGGTTGGAAGGCGCCGGTAAAGGCTGGATTACGTCCGAATACAGTATGCTTCCGCATAGTACGACTCCTCGCAAGAAACGTGATCGCGGCCCCAAGCTGGATGGCAGGACTAGTGAGATCCAGAGATTGATTGGGCGCAGCCTGCGTGCCGTTGCTGACTTGGAAGCCTTAGGGGAACGGACGCTGACGGTCGATTGCGATGTCTTGCAGGCAGATGGTGGTACACGCACAGCCAGTATTACAGGAGCCTTGATCGCGGTTGTGGACGCCTTATATAGCGTACGTAAAGAACTGCCGTTCCCGGATCGTTACCCACTGCGCGACAGCGTTGCTGCGGTGAGCGTCGGTGTCGTGGGTGACCGTTGTGTACTGGACTTGGACTACCAACTGGATGTGAGTGCCGATGTGGATATGAACGTCGTGATGACTGGGGGTGGCGATTTTATCGAAATCCAGGGGACAGGTGAAGAAGCAACCTTTAACGATCAGCAGCTGCAGTCCTTGTTGAAGCTAGCCCGGCGCGGGATTCGCCAGTTAACGAACAAACAGCAAACGGCCCTCGGGGGGCGCTGGCCCTGGTGAGTTAAGGCGAGGGAGTTACCGACAGAACCTTTTCTTTAGAGGTCCTCGTCTAATCCCTCCATTTGCCCGGTAAGATCGTCGGTTCCGTCATCTCCCATGTTCTCTGAATTATCCGGGGCTATTTCCGGCTTGGGTTTCAGCGTGAACCGGTAGAACTCATCCGCATCGTCCAGTTCATTTCGGATGATTAGATTACCGTTGGCGTCAATGATGGCAAATTCACCTGGTGAATAGAGAGGGTCTTCTTTGGTCCCAATATTTTCACCACCCTGGATGTCAGCAATAAACCAGTCCGTGTTGCTACTGAAGCTCTCGATGTTTTTGATTTGATGTGAAAACGGGTGTGCGTACTGGTATTTACCGCGCAGATCGATCGATGTTTGTTGCCAGGGAGTAGTCCAGTTAGCAGGCAATTTTGGGTACTCGAGAGGGAAATTTAGGATAGAACCTCGTAAAACAACACGGTCAATAGGTACATCCACAGCCCGCTTCTCGTCCCAGACGATTGTCTTAACGACACCTTTGGGTTCGTCGAGTGTAAACTCGTGACTTTCGTGGATATTAATCTTGGGTGCTTGGACTGTGTTGACCAGAACTTGTTCTGGCTGTGGGAAGTGAACCGCTGCTGTTGGAGCACTCCAAGGTGTGGGGCGAAAGAACTTACGATTTTTCTCGTCGTTGAGTTCTCGCAGTCGGAGGCGAACGTCGTCATCAAGAGTGTGAAGCTCTGGTGACGTATGGACGGTCAGTTCCCGCCCCTCGGTGACATTTGGATTATTAGGATCTTCCAGAAGCAGCTGGATGCGATATCGGTAGCTGTGCCCGGGTTGCACGTCAAAATCGTAGAAACGGACGAGCTTGTAGTCGACAGGCACTTCGTCTTCCAGGAAGCTTTCGCCTCCACCACCCATCATGTCGCCCATCATTCCTTCCATGCCCATGTCATCCATGCCCATGTCTTCATCATCCCCGCCGCCGGGATCCATACCGGGAGCAATGCCGCCAGCACCGTCGAGACTGGTTTCATTGTTTTTCTTCTCGCGAGCTGCTGCCATTCCTGGGATGAGCTCTTCTTCTTCTCGCCGCTCAGCGGCCTTGTTGGCTGCGATCTGGTCTTCGATTTTCACTGCCTGTCCTCGGAGTGGTAACTTTGGGTGCCACATGAATGGCTTTAAATCGCGCATCATGATGGGTGGGCAGGGCATGACAATTTGTTCGTCGAGGTGATCGGTGGGGACGTAGGTGTCATTGGCAGTACCGTTCCACTGGGGGACTTCATTGCCAATGTAATGATTACTGCTTCTGACTGGTTGCCATTCGTTCTCCTGGATTTCACGATCGGGGTCACCACTGACATCAACGCGTTCTGCTTTAAAGGAGAGAAATGCCGGTTTATCTCGTTTGCTATCGTAGCTGACTGCGCTGCCGAAAACTTCCTTGTACTGTTCAAACTGCTTCTTGTACGGGGCCAGTGCAACAACGGCGATCATGGGCCGGTGAACTCCGATGACATCGGCATCGCCGGGTGCGATAAACACATCTTCACCTGACTTGGGAGCGTACGGGCGGTTGCGGTATCCGAGGATTTTGTCGCTGCCATATTTCCATTGTGCGATAGCTCCCGGACCACTGGTGACGTTGCCACCTTCCAACTCGGTTTCCATTCCCTCCATTTCAAGGTCGTCTTCCAGCCCTGCTTCGTCGCCACCACCGTAGTTATTGCGTGGTCGGCGGCGCGGTTTTCGAGTCGGCTTTTTCTGGACTTCTTCTAGTGTTGCGTCTTCGTCGCGCTTGGTCGGATCGAGGAGTGTATCGGTTGGATTGTAGGCCAGACAGACGGTGGCAGGGATGAGTTGGATATCTGTTACGGCATACAGTTCGGGATCCCGTCGTTTTGTCAGCGGCACCATTTTGGGAGGGTCGAAGGGGATTGGCGTGGCGTAGAAACGAGCCACGGTCGATTCCTGTTGCTTACGGACACGTTCGGGATAATCATTTGGGGGCTGGCGTTGGGGAAGGATCTCGGTTTTCCAGACATTGACATCCAGATTCTGAATGAGATTGAGGGCATTGGTGCTTTCACGGTCAAGCTGGTCAGGAGATCTATCTGTACCGTCTTCATCGGTACTGGGTCCCATCAGGACAAACATGAGCGCCAAGAGAATTGCTGCTCCATGCCCTACTTTTTCGGCGTTGTGCAATAAAAAAGCGTTGAGTCCACTCTCTTTTAATTGGACTTTTTTCTTGCTCATCGTTTACTCCCATAAACAAGTTGTGACAGCCTTGCCAGCGTTTGTCAGTTAATTTAAAAGTCGATTGAATTTGGTTTCCGAAGATGGAATTGCTAATTTTCAATTAGGGTGCCGGGGCATTGTTGTCAACGGCCGGTTGTCCGTTATCAGCAGCCGGTTCCGTCGGTGTAACCCCCAGTTTTTCAATATTGACGGGATTGTAGATGTAGACGACGCCGTATAATTCCACTTCTTCTTCATAAGGGAAATTCGTTAGCAGCAATCGTTCAGCCGTACTGGCTTG
>CAZXJC010000085.1:0-5055 GCA_964640885.1 uncultured Pirellulaceae bacterium
AAGTAGGTCGTCCAGGGAAGGACGATGTCGGCATAGTGAGCCGTCTCATTGTAGAAGGCATTGATGCAGACGTGAAAGTTGATCAATTCTTCATTGCAGAGGACCTGTTGGGTCATGCTTTCTTCAGGCCAGGTGATTGGCGAATCCAGGTTATAGGTCATGTAGGCTTGTAGCTTGGCCCGCCCCTGCAGCAGGTAGAGGTAGATAATTTCGCCGACCCGCATCCGTCTCCAGACATTGGCGAGCGGATACTCGGGAGGATCTTCCAGCACGCTTTGCGTTTTCGCGCCGGGTGGCATCGGGGGTGTTTTGACGATCGGGTCGAGCCCACCCCAGGGAGACCAGCACCAGCCCCCTTTTTTGCCGACGCTGCCGACGAGTGCATTGAGCAGGTTGATAGCTCGATCGTTGTAAAAGCCATTGAGATGAGCTGAGCTGCCCCGGTTGCACATAGTCGTGGCTGCCGGTGCTGCCTTGGCAAACTCGCGGGCAATCCGCATGATGTCGTCGGCCGGAACACCACTAACCTCTGCTGCCCAGGCGGGCGTGTAGGGCTTGTAGTGTTCTCGTAACTGATCGATGGAGACATTGGTCCAGGTGGCCAGGAAATCCTCGTTGTGCAGGTTTTCCTTCATGATCGTATGGCCCATTGCCAGGGCAATGGCGCCATCGGTACCGGGGAAGGGTGCAAACCATTCGTCGCTGGCACCGGCCGTGTTCGACAACCGGACGTCGAACGTCACCAACTTGGCACCATTCTTAAAGCGACCATTTTGAATCCGGGTGGCAAACGGTACATGGCCCTGGTGGGCTTCGAACGCATTGGAACCAAAGTTCAGGATGTATTTTGAGTTTTCAACATCATTCAGGTCCCAGTCACTTTCCCAGAGGTAGGTCAGGTTGGCCGCTCGCCGATTCCCTGAGCAGAGTGAGCGGTGGCTCAACTGGGTCTTGGTTCCATAGGCATCCAGGAATCGCTTGAGGGCATCCTTGCTCCGCTGCCGACCCTGGTGGAAGGCAAATTCTTCTGGATGGCCACTCTCGCGAACCTTTTTGAGCTTGTCAGCGATTTCATCGAGGGCTTCGTCCCAGGAGATCCGTTTCCATTTCCCGGCACCCCGTTCGCCCACCCGTTTCAAGGGGTAGAGTAAACGCTCGGGATGATAAAGGTGGTTGAGGGCTGCCTGGCCACGTGCACAGAGGTGACCACGGCTGTTGGGATCCTGCGGATTCCCTTCTACCTTGATCAGTCGATCGTCCTTGACGTAACCGATGATGCCACAGATGGTGCTGCAGAGCTGGCACATACCGGGGACTTTTTTAACCCCCTTGTACTTGTTGCGGTCGGGCCAGTTGCGTTTGGCCTTGGGGCCGGGGAGGTTACAGACCCCGGGCATCTGACCGAAGGAACCGAGTTGATAGGGCTTGCCCTTGATACGGTTCCATTTTTCCATGTCGATTCCCTGGGGCAGTGGCGGTTTGCCCGCAGGCTTCTTGGACTGCTGATCGTCACCACCGGTTGTCGAACCGGGGGTGTCCGGACGGCAGCCTGCACTACTGGCAGCCAGGGCGGCGCCGGCCGTGATGCCGAGGCCTAGGAATTGACGTCGTGATGTGCGTTTCATGGCTGGTCGGTTTTCTTCCAGTTGTAGATATCGTAGGCCTGCGGGGAGTAGGATTCCCCTTCGCGGGGAATGACTTCTTCGATTTCTGCCGGGGCGTCACCGGCAAACCACATCCGCGGGCGGGTCTGTTTTTCTGTTCGCAACTGAACGAGTTCGCCGCTGGCCTTCTTTGCTTCCTCCATGGCATGATTGATCTTTGAATCAGGATCGTTCAGATCGCCGAAGTAGAGAGCTTCCGACGGGCAGGTCGGGACGCAGGCCGGTTCCAAGCCTTCCTCAGTTCGGTGGTAGCAGTTGTGGCATTTGACTGCCTGCTTGGCGACTGGGTCGAGGTAGATGGCACCGTACGGACAGACTTCGGCGCAGGTCCCATGACCGCAGCAAATGTTGTAATCGATGGCGACTGTCCCGCCACTCTCCTAGTGAAGGGCTCCACAGGGGCAAGCTTTCAGGCAGGGAGCGTCTTCGCAGTGCTGACAGGCCATAGGCAAAAACATGCGGGCCACCTGCGGGTATTCGCCCACGTCCTGGTAAAAGGTCTGGCGGATGTAGTTGCCGAGGGGGACGTCGTTCTCTGACTTACAGCTTACCTCGCAGCCATGGCAGCCGAAGCAGCGCCTGGTATCGACGAACCAGCCGTACTTCTTACCATCGTCCGGTGGGGTCATCCGCTCCTGCCAGAACTCGCGGGGTTGGAACTTCTCGTTCTCTACCGGTTCGGCTTGCTCGGCCCGGGCCGTTTCTCCGCGGGTGGCCGAGAGGGGAATAATCGTCAGCGCAGCGGAGGCTTTCTTGAGAAATTCTCGCCGGTCATCGGAGGACTGGTCGGTTGTGGCAGGATTTTGATCTGAATTTGGCTGGTCTGGATTCGACATTGGGCGCGGTCAATAATGGGTAGGATTTGAACATTGGGCGACCATTATAGGATTACTGGCGTAAAACCGGTAGCGGAGTTTATGACTTCATTTTGTAGGAGGCAAACTATCCCGCGATGATCTCTTTGTCATCGGTGGCATCAGTTGCTGATTTTGCTTCCTTCAGCTCAGCAATCGACCTTTGCAGACTTTCAAACTTAAAATCCAGCTCTGCGGACAGCATGACCAATAAAGCGATGACAACGTAGGTCGCCGTATCCAAGCCTTTGCCAGCGAACCAAGTCCAGAACCATATCCCGATCCCGACAAAGATCAACTTGATAAAGATTCCTATGTATAGTTCAACTCTAGTCTCGTTACTCATGGTTCATCTCCTCCTCTTAATTCACGGTTTCCAATTCGTCGATTACGTCCTGCAAGGAGGCTGCCAACAGGCGGGTTGGATCGGCACCGGTTTCATCACTTTCGATGGCAGCCAGGCGATCGGCCTGGTTGGTAAATTGCAGCACCGCGGACAACAGCTTGGGATCGTGACTCCAGTGTCGTAGCAAACCGCCAAACCAGCAGATCAGTACGCCCATAATGATATGCAGCGGTTCGCTTCCTGTTCCGTCGAGCCACTCCAGGCCGGCAAAGTAGATGCATGCGACCAGGAAAAAGGCGATCCCCCATCGATGCCGGGTCACTTGCGCGGCAACCGGGGAAGACGCGGGCCAGCCCTTGGGGAGTTGGAAGTATTTCCAAATAAAACCTGTTATCCATAATCCCCACCAGAGCATCAGGCACCAGTGTTTGATGCTCTCTATCTCTGTGGCAGCCGGCTTCCAGACAAAAACGGACAACGACATGAACAACGTTGCCGCCGAAATCATGGCCCAGAAGCAAAATGTGGCAAAACGACGGTATTGGGGAGAGCTGTAGGAAATCCATTTCTGACAATTGGCCAGGGTTGCCTTGAGTTGTGGCAAGGATTCGCGAAGAACTGCCGGCGCGGTGACGGGGGTTTCCTCACTCCTTGAGACTGGCATTATGACTGTTACTCACCCTTAAGATTGCCGTGGGGTGCGAAAAGCGGACAGCGGCTCAGCTATTTTTCATTGAGAAGAGATTTTTAGGCAAGAGTAACTTGTTGGCAACAGCCTGGCGCAAGTCGTCGCATTCGTACGCACTTATGAGCGGTACTGCTCGCTTGCCGAAGAGCCAAGACGGTAGCTACCGTCTTGGTTTTTGGGGGGAGCAGGGTGGTCGGTTAGTTACTTCTCCACGGGCGTGTTGGGGTCGGGGGTTTCCGGCTCGGCCGTGGCCTCAGGGGCGGCGTCGGGGACGATTTCGGTTGTTTTATGCAATAGCATCCCATGCCAGTAGTAATTGATGCCGTCGGTCTTTACTCTCGGTTCATCGCGGGATTCAGATAGACTGACAACAAATCTATTGGGGGCGAACGAAGAATCAGGCGACAGGACAGGAGGACCGAAAGTGAATGAGCAGTAGTCGAGTACCAGCCGGGACTCGACAAGCCACTTTTCGCCGATCATAAATTCAATCAGGCGATCTTTGCCGTTTGCCTTAATCGAAATCTTGCTCGGTGGCATGTCGGGATGGAGTAGCTGGCAACCTGAGACGTGTTTCCACGGAGAGAACCGGTTGCCGGTTGGCAATTGATGAGGAAATGTCGCTGTTATTTTCAGTTGACCTGGTTTAGTTGAGGGCGACATTTCTATCGAGTTGAAGAAGCTTTTTCCGACAAGAAAAGAAGGTGGAATATGAGGATGAGCGACATCAAGTGTCATTTCATTGTTGAGCCACAACGTACAATGCGGCAGGTCTTTTGGGTCATCGATGACGTCGCCGAATTCCGAATTTAAGGTTGGCCACTGCTGGCGTGAAACCCGGTAGTAAGGTTTTGGATAAGTGAAATAATGGTAGTTCCTTGTTGACCCAAGATACGTAATCTTTCCCTCGTCGGCAGCGATTTTCTCAGTGGTAGCGAATTCGCGGACAGGATGCAGTTGACGCGTCAAGTTTTGGGTCAAGTTGCTGGGTGGACCAGATAAGGTTTCAGCCCATTCTTTCATCTGTGCCAAGCTTACCGTGACGATGGCATCGGTTTTTCGGTCGTCATTAGTTTCTGCCTCTGTTGCACTCCCATTGTCCGCTGACTCAATATCGGAAGCCAACTTTAGCTGGTTTTCCTCTATCGGCTACTGCTTGCCACAGCCGACCAACAGCATCATCGATAGTAGCAGGGAGGTTCCGAACCCTGACAACACAATCAAGACATTTATCGGAGTCATATTCTTCTGGGGTATCGTTGGTAAAGATTTGTCTTTGGCGGTAGCCTTTAGCGTGTTCCTTTTGAGTGCAGCCAACGTTGACTGTTTGTTTTGCGACGTAACTTGGGTTGTTACTCACCTCTAAGATTGCCATCGGCTCTTAAAACCGGACAGCCAGTTTGCCGTTTTTCACGGAAAGAGGATTTTTAGACAAGGCCATCACCTGGTAGGCTTTGCAAGGTTGCCCTGAAGAAGAGAAAAAGTACCAGAGGGGAGACTTGA
>CAZXJC010000086.1:0-4239 GCA_964640885.1 uncultured Pirellulaceae bacterium
GGCCCATGACGAACAGTACCAGGATGTCATCCAAGACCTGGTTGCGCGGATTTGGCGAGTCATTCGTGATACGGGTGATCGAGCCATTCTCGAAACCCATTATTATCCCATGCGTTTTGCGGCAATCGGTCCCAACGCGGCCAAGTGACAGTCACTTCCCATCCTAGCTGAGTACTCGTTATGCAATTAAGCCTGTTTTCCATCAGTTACGCGGGTTTCTGGGGCCAGGACGTTCTGGACTTATCCGCTTTCTTTGCTAAGGCAGCCTCGCTTGGTTATGACAGCGTCATGCTGGCTGGCAAACGGCCCCACCTCTCACCATTGGACATGAACGACGAGGCGCTCGCCGCCGTCCGGGAACAGCTCAGCCAGAACAACATTGGCTGTAGCGTGATCGCCGCCTATACCGATCTCTCCCCGACCAATGCGGTCGAAGTCCCTTACCTGGAAATGCAGATCTCCTACGTCGAGTCGCTGGCCCGTGTAGCTAAGGCCGTTGGAGCATCGGTCGTGCGGGTCTTTACCGCTTACGAGGTAGATGGTCACGCGCCATCCTCGATTTGGACGAACGTAGTCAGTTCACTGCAGGAAATGTGCGACCGCGCCGCAGCTCATGACGTCATTATCGCGGTTCAAAATCATCATGACATTGCAGTTCACACCGACGTCTTACTGGAGTTGCTCGCTGACATTGATCGACCCAATTGCAAGCTAGGCGCCGATGCATGGTCCCCCGCCCTGCGTGGCGAGGATCTCTATGAGGCCGCCAGCAAACTTGCTCCGCACGCTGCCATCACCACCAACGCTGATTATGTCCGGCTGCCACGTTACCACTATCAGCCAGAATTGATCAATTATCAGCGTGCAGAACCGGACATGGTCCGGGCAGTGAAGTTCGGGGATGGTTTTATCGACTACGATGCATTCTTCCGAGGCCTCAAAGAAGGTGGCTTTGATGGCATCGCTAATTATGAAATGTGTTCCCCAATACGTGGTGGCGGCGACCTGACAAATCTCGATGCTTACGCTGCAACCTATGTCGACTGGATGAAAACACACGCCCTTTCCTAAGTGAGCGTCCCCAACTTAATATTTTCGTGATACCGGAGCCGACACATGATCTCCACGCGACTACCTAGACTTGCTGTGGTTTTGACCCTCTTAATGACTTCTTCGGGTATCGCCGCAGATGGACTAGTCGCCCATTGGAAACTTGCCGGCGACACCAAGGACAGTTCCGGTCATAATCGCCATGCCATCAACCACGGCGTCACCTGGGACGGTGATGGAACGGCCGTGTTCGATGGGCGCAAAGCCTGGCTCGAAATCCCAGCGGCCCGGAACGTTCCGTTGGGAACCAACAGTTTTTCGGTGTCAGCCTGGATCTATACCGCTAAAACACTCGACGATGTCCTCGGTGATGTAATAACAAGCTACAACCCAAAGACTCGTAACGGCTTCACGCTCGGCCTGATGAATTACGCCGGTGTCACCAGCGCCCAATCCAACTGGCGTAACATTCATTTTGGTATTGATGCCGGGCAGGTAGATCAAAAATGGACCGACCGTGGGCGGCCCGGTAACAACCATCACGTTAAGGCTCTCGCTGTCTTCGACGGCGACCTTTATGCTGGAACCTGGGAGCCAGCCGAGGGCGCTGCCGGACACGTCTATCGTTACACAGGCGTGACCAATTGGGTCGACTGCGGTGCCCCTGACAAATCGAATTCAATTACTTCGCTGGCCGTCTACCAGGGACGACTCTACGCAGGCTCCGAGTTATACAGCGGCGCCGGCTCTTCCCTGCCCGTTTCCCCCAACACTAACCACGGTGGCAGCGTTTTTCGCTACGAGGGCGGAAAGGAATGGACCAACATGGGCAAGGTGGCCGATGTCCGCAGCATTAGTGGTTTGACCGTCTACAAGGGAAAACTGTATGCCGGAACAGGAACAACCGGCGCCTGGCGGGACACGCCACGAACCCGCGGTATGTATCGCTTTGATGGTATTGGCAAATGGACTTCCTGTGGCTGTCCGGACCTCCGTGTTGTCCACCTTGGTGTCTATAACGGCGACCTGCTGGCGATGAGCTACGATGCGGGAGGATTTTTCCGCTATGACGGTGGCACCAAGTGGACTCGACTGGGCCCGGTACCCGATTCCACGCAGGCCTACTCCATGGCCGTCTACGAGGGCAAGGTCCACGTTGGCACTTGGCCGACAGGCTCCGTCTTCCAATACGATGGCCCGCAGCAGTGGACGCATCGCGGCAGGCTCGGCCAAGAAAAAGAAGTAATGGGGATGTCTGTTTACAATGGAAAGCTGTATGCAGGAACCCTGCCCTACGCTGACGTCTACCGTTACGAGGGCGGAAGCAAATGGGTCACAACCGGGCGACTTGATAACACGCCGGATGTTCGCTATCGGCGTGCTTGGGTGATGGCCGTATTCCAGGGCAAGCTCTTTTGCGGTGTCCTTCCCTCGGGCCACGTACTCTCCCTGGAAGCTGGCAAAAGTACCACCTACGCCCATTCCTTGCCCGCAGGTTGGCAGCACCTCACTGCTGTTAAAAGCGCCGATCGCCTAAGGCTTTACCTTAATGGCAAGCTAGTTTCCTCAAGTACTACCTTCCCTCGCGGTACTTATAACCTGCAGCATGACCAGCCGTTGAAAATCGGTTTTGGACAACATGATTATTTCAATGGCAAGATGAAGGATGTCCGCATTTACGAGCGGGCATTGACGCCAGCCCAAATCCGCGACCTTGCGAAAACGAAAACACCCTGACACCCAACACCAGAACGGGACCGGCTCACATGCTCATCGGTTACGTCAGTGACGAACATTACATGGCCCTCTGTGGTGTGCAGATTGAGTTCGAGCAGTCAGGCGAGTCGATTTCCGCCACCTCCCGGGTAACCGGTGCTATTTATGCAGACTTGAAACCAGGCCCCTGTCACGCCACACTTTTCCATCCGGACCATAGCTCGAAACGCGTCACCTTTACGGTCGACGCCGAGCACCCCTACCAGTTTCGGCTACTCTCCGGTCGGATGCGGGGGTTCATGTGGCCGACTTGCGTCCCCAGCGGCGACGTTTCCGAGTACTGCGTTCATAGCCAGGAAGCGTTTCGCTTGGAACTCTTCCGCTATGGATGGGAGAAGGAGTTTATCCGCAGCTACGGTTGGTGTGACGAGCTAGGCACCGGTGCGATGCAACAGATAATTCACGACGGTGATTTCGCCGGTGGCGGTGTTTACTGGAATCGACACGGCTATAACATCGTGTTTCAGAAACATGGCATCACCGCTCCGCAACAGTCAGGACTTTATTTCCTGCACGCCACGACCGCCACTGGTCGCTTTTGTGGCTTCCCTTGGCTGGTGGCCCCTGCCCAGCCTGCCAATCCAATTGCCGTACTGGCCTCGACGATGACCTGGAACGCCTACAATTCCTTCGGCGGCCGCAGCAACTACTTCAGCCAAGCCGGACTCTCTGCTACGCCAACGGTCAATTCGCGACAGGACCTGGGGCGATACACTGAACCAGACACATGGCCGTACGAGGAAACTTCCGCACCTCTCTCCTTTCAGCGACCCCAGCAGGCACACCAGGTCCCGCCTGATTCTGCCATCACTGACCCGATCCCTGGACGCCTCGGCTCTGCCTTGGCCCCTGGTTTGTGGCGATTGCTCGGCTGGCTAGAACGGGAAAGCTTCTCTTGCGACCTGTACGCCGACACCGCTCTTGCAAACAACGAGCTTGACCTGCAGCAGTACCGTGTTCTGATCCTGGACAACCATCCGGAATACTGGACGCCCGGCATGTACCAGGCGCTTAAGAAATGGGTTACGGAGGACGGGGGCGTACTGCTCTACCTTGGCGGCTGCGCCGGATACGCTGAGGTGGAACTCCCCGACTCTCAAACGCAACTATGCCGCCGCGAGGGCTACTGGAATTTACGAGGCGAAGCGGTACACAACCTACTTGGTGTCGGCTATACCCACGCCGGCTTCCAGACGGGCGCACCCTACCGAGTGCTGGACGCCGGGCACTGGATATTCAACGACACGGGGCTGGCCAACGGTGACCTGTTTGGCCACCGGAGCCTTCATGAACGTTGTCCCGGCGGAGCGTCCGCCCATGAGCTCGATACCCTCCAGGCTGAGCAGCCTGAAAACTTAGAGCACCTTGCCAAGGGGACCAATCCTGACAACAGTGGTGCCGACCTGATTTCCT
>CAZXJC010000087.1:0-3627 GCA_964640885.1 uncultured Pirellulaceae bacterium
GGCGATCGCCGGCCACGTTCCGCGTCTCACCAAGGTCTTCCTCCAGGTCGATCAGGAAGGGCGTTGCGAAACCAACCCGATCTGCCGGAGCAATGTGACGGTTCTGCGTAAAGGGAGCCACCGACGCTGGCTCCGCCTCGCGCGGCAAGTGCAATTTCCATTTCCCCTGTCGCACTGCTTGCAGTTGAACCCGCAGATAGTAATAGAATGCTTTCTCTGGGTTCGCTTTCATGAATTGTCCATGAAACAGGTGACAAATGTCTTCGCCGTCAATTACGCGATCTCGTGGGACATCGGCTCCCGACAGAGCGGCCAATGTCGGAAGCATATCAAGCGTGCTGGCAATATGATCGGAGGTCTTTCCAACTGGCACACGCGTCGGCCCCCACAATACGGCTGGAACACGCACACCACCTTCCCATGTCGACACCTTGCCACTGCGCAACGGCCCGGCAGAACCACCATGATCGGCTGCCAGATGCCCATCGGCATAGTTTTTGTTCTTGATCAACCAGGGTCCATTGTCACTGGTAAACAACACGTAGGTCTTCTTCTCCAAGCCCAGTTCCCGGACAGCATCAATAATGCGTCCGGTGTTAAAGTCGATTTCCTCGACCACATCTCCGTATAAACCTCGTTTACTCTTCCCCTTAAAGCTCGCTGATGCGGCCAACTTAGTGTGTGGCATCGTGTGCGGAAGATAAACAAAAAAAGGGGTCTCTCGATTCTTCCGCATGAATTCGATCGCTTCATCGGTATAGCGACGCGTGAGAGAACCCATATCGGCCATGGCTTCAACCAATGTCTCATCTCGGTAAAGCTTGGGGGCCACACCATTACTGGTTGGCGTACCGAAGAAGTAGTCGAATCCTTGTCGTGTAGGGAACAGGTCGACAAAAAATCCTTCCTGAGCGTGCTTCGCCAAGTCCCACTTACCAAAACAGGCAGTTGCATAACCACGAGTCTTGAGGACCTCCGCAATCGTTATTTCATTTTCATGAAGGATCGGGTGGACGTTCTTGACATTGCCTCTTTCGGCAACTCGCAGCGGGTAGCAACCGGTCATGATTGCGGCTCGAGACGGTCCGCAGATCGGCTGCGCATAAAAACTAGTAAACTTCAGCCCCTCCCGGGCCATGGCATCAATACGCGGCGTACGGATATCGGGCGAGCCAAAACAGCCAACGTCCTGGTAGCCGAGATCGTCAGCAAAAACAATCACGAAATTCGGTTTAACAGAATCATCCGCCAATGTGGAAACTGACAGGCAACAGGTCGTCAGCAACGTAATTACTCGGATCATGAAACTCAACCTTCTTATCTCGAAGTGAACTGAATCAGAGGCCTAGAGAGCCCCGTTCGTGACCGACGGCTACTCAAAAAAACCATCCTGGCATTTCAAACAAAAAAACGGGGCTTTCAGACAACGGCGTGGTTAAACCAGTGTACTGCACGCAACACGCAACAGCGTCTGTCTTTTTGGGGAAAAATACCATGAAACGCTACCGATCTTTCTTAGCCCGTCTTCGAAATCGTCGCACTGCCAAACCGCAAGCGAATCGAATTGCCCGGCGACTGCAAAAGAACTTTGAATCCTTAGAGAACCGCCAACTGCTCGCGACTATGGCAGGGCTAGAAATGGCACCAGCCGAGTTGACCGACCAGGACCAGATCGTCGTCAATACCACCAGTCAGGTTCTGACCGACCGCGACCTGCAACAAGCCTCCGAACAGCGGGCCGACTCCGCCATCCCGGACACCCTGGCAGATAGTTTGGCACCAGCGGTCGACATTAATCGCGTCAACTTAAACAGCCAGCACCTGGACCAGTTGCTAAGTTCGCCCAATCTCCAGGAGAACCTGCCGCCTTTGGGCCAGGGTCTTGAAATGCAACCTGATTTTTCATCAATGGACGGACTGGCAGAAGAAATCCAGGCGGATCTCGACCAGTTCGCCGCCATTGTCGAATCCATGATTCTCTGGAATGGAAGATGGTGGTACGGAGAGGACGGTTCGACCAACTACTGGGATCATGACGGAGATTCCAACGCATACCGGGACCAAAGTGTAGATATGACTGGCTCCCATTGGTCCGCGGCCGGTTCGTGGGATGACAATCAAGGCATATGGTCTTTTACGACAAATGAAGATGGCGGAACCCTGCTAAGCTTCATCAGAGACTTCGATGGCCAAATAGCTTTCCTAGAATCTCATCCGGGTAACAACGAGAGCAGTGAAGAAGAAAACAAGACCCAGGAAAATCAAAACGACGACCGCGAAGAAGAAAGTTGGTTCAGCGAGGCCTGGGGCTGGGTTTTCGATGATGACGACGACAATGACGACAACAATGACTCGGACGATGATGACGACTCGTGGGCGACCGACCTGTTTGAGTGGCTGACCGGCGAGGATGACGGTGACGGCGACGATGATCCCGACGCCTGCTTCCCGAAACCTTGGTGGGACGAGTATGGTTTCAACTCCATCAGCGACATCGCGGGAACCGAGCCGTTGCTGAGCAATCCGCTACAGACCCAGGACGTCGCCGAGTTCTTTCTCAGCCAGGGTGACGATCAGTTCCTGCAGGCGATGGACATGGTCCACACCCAGAATCTCTGGCAAATGTAATCCGACCGGGCAGATCACAAATTGGACTTTCGAGCAGGATTGTGGCAAACTGGCACTCAACCAATACGCGCTGAGTCGAACGGTGGTTTTTAGCACCACCCCGCCTCCCGCCTGAAAACCGCTAAAGCTACTGTCTGGACTCAGGAACTGCACGCGTGAACGCTCCGGTCGGAATCAACGAACAGGCTCGCCGCCAATTTGAACTCTCCTGGCAACGGGGTACGCCGGCAACGATTGCCCAGTTTTTGCCCGCGGCCGCTGACGCCAGTTACGTGGCCACTCTCGAGGAATTGGTCCATATTGACATCGAATTCCGAGGCTCCCGGCAGCAAAAAGACCCTGGCGGTCCCCACCTGCTGCTCTCCCTGAGCGAATATATCGAACAATTCCCCCAGCTCTCAGATCCCGCGATCATTCGGCGACTGATTAGCCAGGAAATCCATGTCCGCCAGGCCTGCAACCTGGCCGTCGATCAACAACAGTACGTACGCGACTTCGGCCAAGTCGTCGCCCAAACAGCTGACGTCGATGCCCTGCTGGTCGATACCAAGGCCGCCTTCCGTAGCACCGTCTTCAAAGGACCCGACACCCACGAAGCGCAGACCTTTATTCCAGCTACCACCGACCCCATGAAGACGGCCATGACCGTTTTGCCGGGCATCGACCGGACCACCACGATGACAACCGTCCCGGAACAGATCGGCAACTACCGGTTGCGTCGCCAGCTAGGTGCTGGCGGCATGGGCTGCGTCTACGAGGCCGAGGAACTTGGTTCGGGGCAGCGAGTGGCACTAAAAGTGATCCTGCCCGACTTGGGTACTTCCGACGAAGCCATGGACCGCTTTCGTCAAGAAGGGCAGTTGGCCAGTGGCATTTCCCATCCGCACTGCGTCTTCGTACAGGAAGCAGATCAGGAGGGATATTACCCCTACATCGCCATGGAACTGGGCAAGGGGAACTACCTGGATGAGCATGTTCGCGAGAACGGTCCCCTCGAAA
>CAZXJC010000088.1:0-3274 GCA_964640885.1 uncultured Pirellulaceae bacterium
ACAGCTGGCCACCGATGGGGTGTATGACACAGAGTGGGCGGCCAACACCTGGTCGCCGGTTTACGTCAAGGGCACGGCCTGGTACGACCTGGGTGCCACGTTCTGGGTCGACAACATCTCGGTGGTCAATAAGCGCATCAACCAGAGTCACCTGGGCGCCTTCTTGGGGCCGGACATTCGCGTATCCGACGGCACGCTGCTCAAGCCGCTGAACATGGAGACCCTTGAGGACTTCACGCAGCTAGAAGACGGGCTCAGATGGGACAACATCATCAGCGAGGAGCACATCGATAACCACACGCCGGTGGTGCGCGTCTTCCAGGAAGACTTCCCGATGCGCAAGATCCGCTTCCTGCAGTTGCGCGACATCGACATCACCGGTCGGAGGTCTGGTCGCTACGGCTCTCTGGCGACGTTGGCCGAGATTCAGCTCTACGGCGAGGGATATCCGACGAGCATTTCGGCCTACTCGCCGCCCATATCGCTCACCGACTCACGGGGCAACTTCATCCGTAAGACCCTGCCGCGTATCGCCTGGGCCGGCGATGCCATCATCCGGGATGTAGACCCTATCACGGGTGAACTCGTCGAGCGCTTCGAGCCCCTGGATCAGCACCCGGACGTCCGGCTGCAAATCCAGACCCGTACCTCCGATCAGACCGACACCCTTTTCACCTACTTCCAATTGGTCGAGGCCACAGGTGATCGCGACGAGATCACCAAAGAGGCATATGATGACATCCGGTTGCAGCATTTGGCGTGGGAGATCTGGCAGAACCTGCCCAGCAGCCGACGGCATGCCTCGCGCAAAGACGACGACGGCGATGGGCTGACCGACGAAGATCCCATCGACCTCATCGACAATGACGGCGATGGCCGCATTGACGAGGACGGTAAGAAACTGCGCCGGGCACCCCGCTTGGACGCGGAGGTCGACGGGGAGTTGGCTTTCGTCGGCTGGAGTGAGTGGAGCGAGAGCTACCTGCCAACCGGTGGCCGCAACCAGGCGACGATCACGTCGCCCAATCCGCGAAAGTTCGTCCAGGTACGTATCAACATCTCGTCGGAGAACCCCCTCAAGGCAGCTCGCATCCGCAGCCTGCGCATCGACCTGGCGCCGCCGCTGGCACTGGAACTGGCGGGCGAACTGGCCGTGCTCAGCGAAGAGGGGCTTACGCGCGGGTTGGTCGAGCTGGACGTTCTGACAGACGACTATACGGTGCCGCGCGACGTCGATCCTCTTCAGCCTCAGGTGTATTCCTATTTCACTCGCGCAAGCGCGCCCGACCCGACCGTGCCAGACGGCTTCAATGAGATTCTGGTGGTTACGCCGAACGCGGCGAGCCTGACCGGTGTTCGCCTCGGTGAGGTCCGAGTGGCCGAGGAGCCCTCGCAGCTGGATCCGACCCAGATGCAGACCTTGGCGGTGACGACCCGTTTCGACCGTGCCTTCACAGCCGGTGCGGATGGTGTCTTGCGGGACGAGAACGGAGTGGAGCTCACGCGGGTCGAGACGCAGAGCCCCGATTCCCTATGGGTTCGCTTTCCCTTCTCGCTCAACGATGCAGCCTCCTCCAGGTCCCACGCCCTTATCGAGGTGCAGTTCGAGTCGCAGAACTTCCGCGAAGGTATCGAGGTCACCTCCTTCGTACGCTCAACGGATTCGCAGGAGGGCGTCTTCCAGCGGGTTGACGCTGACGCTGAGGCCGCCACCGAATTGGTGGACTCTTCGACAGCCCGGGTCAGTCTGGCGGCACTAGATGGCTCGTTGCTGCAAGAGGTGGTGATGCAATCGGTGTTCACACCCAACAGCGACGGGATCAACGACGAGCTGACGGTACAGTTCACCTTGCTGAAGGTGCTGGAGGAACGACCGCTGGAGGTGATGTTCTACGACCTGACCGGTCGTCTCGTGGGCGAAGGCGAGAGCGCGACGGCGACCGGGACTGGCAAGGTCGGGGAACAGACGTTTACGTGGGACGGTCGGGACCTGAGTGGGAACGTCGTGGCACCCGGGATCTACGTTTGCCGGATCAAGGTCGAGGCCGATGACAAGGACAATGAGTCCATGCGTCTCGTCCACGTCGCCTACTGAGTCATTGAGTTTTGGGTATTGAGATTAAAAAGCACTTTGAGAACCTGGCCAGGGTCGCCACGACTCTTGCCAGGCATCTCTGCACAACAACACCAGAGTTAAGTTCTGTAATTCAGACCGGAAGTTCGATAGGGAGGGCACCTGTGAAAACAGCTAGCCGCATCGGTGCAGTCGCAGTCCTGCTGTTGGGGGCGATCGCGGGAGAGGTCCAGGCGCAGGAGGACTTCGGCGCCCGGATGGGCGTACGTCGCGGAGGCGTCGTAGGATACGACCCCGTTGGCCCCGGCGTGCTCTTCGACCCGCTGGACCCAGCGGTGAAGAAGTGGTACGTGCCCCAGGAACTGTTCAACGAGTACCAGTGGCGGCAGCAGGAATACACCAACTATGCCCGCCGGCACTACCAGCGTTATGTGAACATCAGTCAGGAAGGCGACTTCTTCTATGACATGTATGGGAACTACATCACGCGCGGCGAGCTCGTTTACGACTGGACCGTAGCCGGACCGCAGACAGCCGGTAGCAGTCTGTTCAAGACGGACCGGTTTGGCTCGTGGTTTTCGAGCCTTGCGATTGCCTCTGATCGCAAGGGACAATATTCCTATGCCCTGACGATCGGCGATCGCATCCGCTCGACGCTGACGCCGATGACGTTCTCCAAGCCTTCCTTCGCCGGTATGCAGTTCGACCTGGCCACCGACAAGTACGAGGCCACTCTGCTCGTGTCCCGCCCCAGTTCACCGGGGCAGGTCGAGACGTCGCTGACGACCTCCACCGGCCGCTTCCGCTCCAACGACACCAACTTGCTGGGTGGCCGCGGCACGATCCAAATCGGCGACTTCGTCAAGCTGGGCGCGACCTACGTGAACGCCTTCAACGCCTCGACCAAGGGCCAGGCCTTCGAGGGCAACCCCTTCAAGGGTACCCTCACCGAAGGCCAGAACAGCTCCGATATCACGCGCATTGAGGTACGGTTGAGCGACGATTCCCCCGAGGATAACGAGGCGGGTGCGGCGTTCTTCCAGGAAGAGATGATCATCACCACTATCGACGGCCAACGCGTCAGCAACCGTCGAAGGATCGGTGACAGCTCCATTCTCAACTTCTCCCCTTCGATTCAAGGTGGCTTCCGGCAAGAGGGCTTACTAGCCGCAGACGGTAGCGAGGTCATCGCTCTGATCT